>JBCDCF010000016.1:0-16166 GCA_039182345.1 Pseudomonadota bacterium | reverse complement strand
GCCGCGATTGCGCGCTGCGGCCACCCTGTCAGGGTCAAGGGCAAGGGCGGACGGCGTCGCGACCTTTAGGCGAAACCCCAGGTGAATGGCGGCATCGGCAAAGGTCGCAGCCACGTTGTTGCCGTCCCCCACCCAGGCGACCGTGCGCTCGCCGATGGGGCCGAGCCGCTCCTCGATGGTCATGATGTCGGCGATGATCTGGCATGGGTGGCCCTGCCGCGTCAGCCCGTTGATGACAGGGATGGTGGCGTGGTCGGAGAACTCCACCACAGCGTCATGGTCGAGCATACGCACCATGACTGCGTCCACATAACGCGACAGGACGGCGGCGGTGTCGCCCATGGATTCGCCGCGCCCAAGCTGCATCTCGCTGCCTGTGGTGACGATGGTGTCGCCGCCCATCTCCCGCATCGCCAGATCGAACGAAAGGCGCGTGCGGGTGGAGGGCTGCTCGAACACCATGGCAAGGGTGCGCCCTTCAAGGATCCGGCTGCGGGCGCGCCGGCCATCCTCGCCACCGCCAGCCTTGACCCTGTGCGCCTCATCCAAAATCGTTCTCAGCGCCGCGTGGTCCAGCGACGCAATGTCCAAAAAGTGCCTGACGGTCATGAAACGGCAGGCCTCACGCGCTGACGTGGCGGTCGGCGCCCACATCGAGGGATCGCGCGGCGCGGTCCAGCCTGTGGGCGGCCTCTTTCAGATCGTCCTCGGTGGCAATCAGTGGCGGCAGAAGGCGGGCGGTGTTTTCGCCGGCGGGCACCACCAGGAGACCGGCCTCACGGGCCGCGGCCGTCACATCCCCCACAGGGGCCTTGCACTTGATGCCGAGCATCAGGCCTTCGCCGCGCACCGACTCGAACACGTCGGGATGGCTGTCCACCACTTCGGCGAAAAGCTGCTTGGCAAACAGCCCCTTGCGCTTCACCCCATCGAGGAAGCCGTCCGACAGCACCACGTCCAGCACCGCATTGGCGACGGTGCAGGCCAAAGGGTTGCCGCCATAGGTGGTGCCGTGGGTGCCGGGCTGAAGGCCTGCGGCCGCAGCCTCCGTTGCAAGGCAGGCGCCGATGGGAAATCCGCCGCCGAGCCCTTTGGCGGAGGCCAGAATATCAGGCGTCACCCCCACAAGCTGGTAGGCGAAGAGGTGGCCGAGGCGACCGGCGCCCGTCTGCACCTCATCGAAGATCAACAGAAGGCCGTGCTCGTCGCACAGGGTGCGCATGGCGCGCAGGACGGACGGGTCGACAGGCTTGATGCCGCCTTCCCCTTGGATCGGCTCCACCATGATGGCGGCCGTCTCGGGCCCTATGGCGGCCTTCACGGCCTCAATGTCATCGAACGGCACCTGGTCGAAGCCTGACAAGGGCTCGCCGAACCCTTCAAGAT
Organism: Pseudomonadota bacterium; assembly: GCA_039182345.1. GTDB lineage: Bacteria > Pseudomonadota > Alphaproteobacteria > Rhizobiales > Amorphaceae > Acuticoccus. The sequence continues at coordinate 14,780 of JBCDCF010000016.1, read as the reverse complement.
ATTTGGGCGAGCCGCCGGCGGCGATGGTGCCGAGGGTGCGCCCGTGAAAGGCGCCGTCCATGGTGATGATGCGCGTGCGCTCAGGCGCCCCATTGATATAGTGGTAGCGGCGGGCCGCCTTGATGGCCGCCTCGTTGGCCTCTGCGCCGGAATTGCAGAAGAGCACCCTGTCGGCGAACGTTGCCTCCACAAGGCGCGCGCCAAGCCGCTCCTGCTCTGGCACGCGGTAAAGGTTGGAGGTGTGCCACACCTTGGCGGCCCCTTCCTGGAGGGCGGCCACAAGGTGAGGGTGCGCATGACCCAGCGAGGAGACGGCAATGCCTGCGCCCATATCGAGGTAACGTCGCCCGTCGGAGCCCTCAAGCCAGACGCCTTCGCCGGTCTCAAAAGAGAGTTCGGCGCGGTTATAGTTCTGGAACAGCGAGGTCTGTGACATGGGTTTTGCGCAAGGCGCCTCTTGTTTGTGGGGGATGGAGGATGCGCGGCCGGGAACGGCGAACGCACCTGGTTAAACGGCTTTGTTTCCGATGGTTGGGGAAAAATCAACGTCTTCTCGTCTGAGGCGTTGCCAACGGTTGCCCCCGATTCGCCCGATCCACTACGATTCTTCCCATCAAGGCCCTGGAAACGGTGCCCACAACAATCCCACCGCGCTCACCAAAAAGCGCCGGTTTCCCGGTGTTCGGGGAGGGATTCCATGGTGGGCAAGGTGTGGATAGGCCGTGGACACAATGTGGAGAGGCCACATGAGTTGGACGGACGAGCGGATCGAGCTTCTGCGCAAACTGTGGGCTGACGGCCTCAGCGCGTCGCAGATCGCAGGAACCCTTGGCGACGTCACCCGCAATGCTGTCATCGGCAAAATCCATCGCCTCGGCCTGTCGGGCCGTGTGAAGGCGCCGAGCCAGACCCGCACGCCGCGCAGGCCCGCCCCCATGCGGCCAAAGCCTGCGGCCGCTGCCCCCGCGCAGCCACGGGTGATGGCCGTCGGCAGCACGGTGGTGAAGGTGGTGGAGCGCGAATTGGTCGCCCCGCCGCCGCCTGTGGTGGAAGAGGCCGCGGTGGTGCCCATCAACGGTGGCATCTCGCTGCTGGACCTGTCCGCCACATCCTGCCGCTGGCCTGTGGGCGACCCCAGCGAGGCGGATTTTCGCTTCTGCGGCGCCAAGACCGGCGCCAGCGACGTCTATTGCGAGGCCCACGCCGACCTTGCCTTCCCAGGCCGCACCCGCAGGCCCAAGCCGTTGCTGAACTCCTAAGGGGGTCAGCTCAGCGCGGCACGACACTCAAAGGCGGGAGAGGCCCCCCTCGGGTCCTCTCGCCTACCGCGCCATCGCGAACTGATCGTCAAAGGCGTAGCCCGCCCCGCGCACCGTGCGGATCGGGTCGCGCAGACGCCCGCGATTGATGGCCTTGCGCAGGCGCCCGATGTGCACATCGACGGTGCGCTCATCCACATAGACGTCGCGGCCCCACACACCGTCCAACAGCTGCTCGCGGGTGAAGACGCGGCCGGGGGACTGCATGAGGAACTCCAACAGGCGGAACTCCGTCGGCCCGAGGTGGACTTCGCGGCTTGAGCGGCGCACGCGGTGGGTGGTGCGGTCGAGCTCGATGTCGCCGGCGCGCAGCTGTTCTGACACCACTTCGGGCTTTGCACGGCGCAAAATGGCGCGGATGCGGGCCATCAGCTCGGGCGTGGAAAACGGCTTGGTAACGTAGTCATCGGCGCCCGTGGCAAGGCCGCGGATGCGTTCGGTCTCCTCGCCCCGCGCCGTCAACATGATGATGGGCAGGTTCTCCGACTGGGGACGACTGCGCAGACGCCGGCACAGTTCAATGCCGGTGAGGCCAGGCAGCATCCAGTCCAAGATCAGAAGGTCCGGCAGCTCTTCTTTCAGCCGAGTCTCGGCGTCGTCACCGCGACCGCAGCTTTCCACCGCGTAACCTTCCGCTTCAAGGTTGTAGCGAAGGATCAGAACCAGAGGTTCTTCATCCTCCACGATCATCACGCGTGCCACGTTAGTTTTTCCGTATTTCGTCCGCGAATCCTGCCGGCAGATAGGAGGAGAGGTCCGCTTTCACCCGGCTCTCGGCCGGCTGCTCGCCGGTGATGAAGTAGTGGATGTTTTCGGCGATGTTGGTGGCATGGTCGCCGATGCGCTCAATGTTCTTGGCGCAGAACAACAGGTGCGTGCAGAAGGTGATGGAGCGGGGATCTTCCATCATATACGTCAACAACTCGCGGAAGATGGAGTTGTAGATGGCGTCCACCTCATCGTCGCGGTTGCGCACGTCCATCGCCGCGGTCAGATCTTGCGAGGTGAAGGCATCCAGCACCGTCTTGAGCTGCTCCAGGGCGATGTCGGACATGTGCTCCACGCCAAGGGCGACCCGCGGCGGATGGGCGCGGCCTTCGATGGCAAGAACACGCTTGGCGTTGTTCTTGGCAAGGTCGCCCACCCGCTCAAGATCGGACGAAATGCGCAAGGCTGCCACAAGCTCACGCAAAGGTTTGCCTGTGGGGCGGTGCGCGGCAATCAAGTCCACCGCATGGTTTTCCACCCGGCGCTGCATGGCGTCCAGATGCTCATCGTCAGCCATGACCCTGGCGGCCACCTGCGCATCGATGCGCGTCAAGGCCGTCACGCTTTCCATGACAAGCCGCTCGGCCAGCCCTCCCATCTCGGCGATTTCGCCGGCAAGGGCTTGTAGTTCGGCCACTCTATCTCGCATGGACTGCGCCACAACGAATACTCCTGCACACAACGCAACGCCGATCCTTCGGCATGGTCCTACCCAAAGACACCGGTGATGTAATCTTTGGTCCGCTTTTCCTGCGGATTGTTAAAGATGTGCTCCGTCGGCCCTTCCTCGACAAGATAGCCGAGGTGGAAATAGGCCGTCCTCTGGCTCACCCTCTGGGCCTGGGCCATGGAGTGCGTGACGATGATGATGGTGTAATTCTCACGCAGCTCCTGGATGAGCTTTTCGATGGTCGCCGTGGCGATGGGGTCGAGCGCGGAGCACGGCTCGTCCATCAAGATCACCTCAGGATTGACCGCGATGGCGCGGGCAATGCACAGGCGCTGCTGCTGGCCGCCCGACAGACCCGTGCCAGGTTCGTCGAGGCGGTCCTTCACCTCGTCCCAGAGGCCGGCGCGCTGGAGGCTGCGGCTGACAATCTCCTCAAGCTCGCCCTTGGAGCGGGCGACGCCGTGGATTTTCGGCCCGTAGGCAATGTTGTCGAAAATGGATTTGGGGAACGGGTTCGGCTTCTGGAACACCATGCCGACACGCGCCCGCAAGAGCACAACGTCCAGCTTGTGATCGTTGAGGTCGTCCCCGTCCATGTCCATCTGGCCGAGCACGCGGCAGCCATCGATGGTGTCGTTCATCCTGTTGAAGCAACGCAGGAATGTGGACTTGCCGCAGCCTGACGGGCCGATGAACGCCGTCACCGCCTGGGCCGGAATGTCGATGGAGACCGAGTGGAGGGCCGGCTTGCTGCCATAGATCACCGACACGTCCTTGGCGGCAATCTTCGTATTGCGCGCGACAGGATCGGGGATGCGGATCGTCTCGAACCGCTCCATGATCGCCTCTTCTTGGGCTTCCATTGCACTCATCTTTTCAATCCTTCGATGGTCCCAAGAGCTGTGACTACCAGCGGCGCTCGAAGCGGTGCCGCAAGAAGATGGCAAGGGCGTTGAGAGAAATCATCACGGTGAGAAGCACGATGATGGCGGCAGAGGTGCGCGCCTCGAAGAAGTTGCGCAGTTCGTTGCCTTGCCACAGGAAGATCTGCACCGGCAGCGCCGAAGACTGGTCCATGGGCGTTCCTGGCACGCTCGCCACGAATGCGTTCATGCCAATCAACAATAGCGGCGCGGTCTCCCCCAACGCCTGGGCAACGCCGATGATGGCGCCCGTCAACATGCCTGGCACGGCGAGCGGCAGGGTGTGGTGGAACATCGCCTGCATGGGCGACGCGCCGACCCCGAGCGCTGCCTGACGGATGGACGGAGGCACCGCCCGCAGCGACGCGCGGGAGGCGATGATCACCGTCGGCAACGTCATCAAGGAAAGGACGAGGCCGCCCACTAGGGGCGCCGACAAAGGCAGGCCAAATAGGTTGATGAAGACCGCCGCTCCGAGCAGGCCGAACACGATGGACGGCACGGCCGCCAGGTTGTTGATGTTCACCTCGATGAGGTCGGTGATGCGGTTTTTCGGCGCGAACTCTTCCAGGTAAACCGCCGCCATCACACCGACTGGGACCGCCACCACCATCACGATCAGCATCATCATGATGGAGCCGACCATGGCGCCCAACAGGCCAGCCGTTGCGGGCGACGACCGTGAGTCCACGTTGGTGAAGAGCTCTGAGGCAAAGTCCATGGAGATGACGCCGCGCTCATAAAGCTGGTCGGACCATTCTTGCTGAAGCGCGGTCAGCTGCTGCTGGGAATCGGGCAGCGAGCGGTCGATATTGCCCTTCAGCCACACGTCCACATTGGCGGCCGCCACAAGGTCAAGCTCCTTCGTGCTGCCGATGATGGACGGGTCGTCGCGCACCATGTCGCGCAGGCGCACCCGCTCGTTGCTGGCGACCATGCCCACAGCATCGCGCGCATTGTCGGCCGCAGCAGGGACCACCTTGGCAAGGGAATCCTGGATGATGCGGTTCCAGTTCACGAACACCAGTCGGCGCTGCCAGGCCAGCATCTCCTCCCTGTAGTCCGCGTCCGACAGGTCCCCCTGCACAGGCCTGTCGGGAATGTTGATGACCTGCGGATCGAACGTGACGTTCAGCGTGATGTTCGCCTGGGTGAAGGCCGGCAAACCTTTGGCGAGGATGGAGCCGAACAACAGCGCCACCAAGGTCACCCCCAGCATGATGGCGCCAAGGCCAATCATCCTGAAGCGGAACTCGGCACGATGGCGGGCCTTCAGCCTGCGCTCGATGATGTCGCGGTTGGAGCGGGCGGCGGACGCGCCGTCCACACCATCCAGAGTTTCTGTGGCGGACGACATGGCTCTACTCGTATTGTTCGCGATATTTTTTGACGATGTAGATGGCCACCACGTTCAGGCAGAGCGTGATGACAAAAAGGGTCAGACCCAGCGCGAAAGCCACCAGGGATTGGGGGCTGGCAAAGTCGGTGTCGCCGGTGAGCTGGTTGACGATGGTGACCGTCACCGTGGACACGGCCTCGAACGGGTTGGCTGTCAAAACGGGGCTGTTGCCGGCGGCAAGGACCACAATCATCGTCTCACCCACCGCCCGGCTGACGGCCAGAAGAAACGCGCCCACAATGCCTGGAAGGGCCGCCGGGAGGATCACCTTGCGCACCGTTTCCGACTGGGTGGCGCCAAGGCCATAGGAGCCATTGCGCAAGGATTGCGGCACCTGGCTGATGATGTCGTCCGACAGGGACGACACGAACGGGATGATCATGATCCCCATCACGACGCCGGCCGTCAGCGCGCTGGTGGCTTGAACATCAAGGCTGATGGTGGCGCCGAGCCAGGACAGGAACGGCCCCACCGTCACCAGCGCGAAGAAGCCGTAGACAATGGTGGGGATGCCCGCCAACACCTCCAGCAACGGCTTGGCGAAAAGGCGGAACTTGGGCCCTGCATATTCGGACAGATAGATCGCCGACATCAGCCCGATGGGAACGGCCACCAACATCGCAATGATGGTGATCATGATGGTGCCCCACAGGAGGGGGATCAGGCCGAACTGCCCCTGGTCTTCGGTGCCCACAGTGGAAAAGCGCGGGTTCCAGGTGGTGCCGAAGAAGAAGTCGAGCGGGTTGACGTAGGTGAAGAAGCGCAGCGCCTCGCTCAAGACCGACAGGACGATGCCGACGGTGGTGAGGATCGCGATGGCCGAGCAGGCAATCAGCACCACCTTGATGGCTACTTCCACCACGTTCCTGGCGCGGTAGTTGGGGGCGATCTTGCGCCGTGCCCAAATGGCGCCGAACGCGCCGGCGGCAGCCGCAAGGCCGATCAGTGCAAGCCGCGCTGTCCACTCAAACCGCGACAGGGCGGCGGCCGCTTCGTTCTGATACGGAGGGATGTCGCCAATGGCCCCAAAGCCTGAGGCAATGTTTTCAATCCTGGAGATGGCTGTGGCGGTGGCCTGGGGGTCCGCAGCCACATCCGGTGGCAGGTAGCTTGCCACGATGTTCGCCGAAATGGTGGGCGAAAACACCAAGTAGAGAATGTAGACCACTGCCGCGGGGATGGCACACCACAGCACCACGAGAAGGCCGTGATAGGCCGGCCGCGAGTGCATTTTGATGCCTGACGCATTGGCCACCGACCGGCTGGCCGATACGCCCCATTGGTACGCCAGACTGAGCAGTATCAATAAAACTGCGACAACGATGAGTGTATTCATTCGCGGTGTGGCCCGGATTGTTTTTGCAGTGTCTTGGCACACGCGGGCGGCGCTGGCCGCGGGCGCAATGGTCTTGGTGAACGATCACACAGAAGCGAAACGACCCGCCGTCCGAAGAGCGGCGGGGCGACACGAAAAAAGCGGCCGGTTGGGCACCGGCCGCTTCACTCGTTCTTAGTCGGCAGCAACTGTGGTCTTGTTCATGACCTTTTCCACCTGCGCCTGGCGTTCATCGGCCGGCATCGGGATCAGGCCGAGACCTTCCAGCATGCCGCCCGGGCCGGCAACCTGCTCGGACAGGAAGAACATGGCGTAATCTTCAAGGCCTGGAATGACGCCCATGTGCTCGCCTTTGATATAGAAGAACAAAGGGCGGGACACGGGGTATTCACCGGTGGCGATGGTGTCGAGGCTCGGCGTCACACCGTCGACGGTGGCAACGTTCAAGCGGTCGCGGTTCTGCTCGTAGAAGGAGAGACCGAACACGCCGACGGCATCTTCCTGGGCTTCCAGACGGCCGAGGGTTTCGGTGTAATCGCCTGCAACGTCGATGACACGGCCATCCTGGCGGAAGCCGAGGCATGCGGCGTCCTTGGCATCGTCTTCAAGGGCTTCGATTTCGGGGAAGTGCTCGCAGCCGATCTCCACCACCTTTTCCTCAAACACTTCGCGGGTGCCGTGGTTGGTGCCGGGAATGACGAGGGTGATTTCCTGCTCGGGAAGCGAGGAATCGATCTGGCTCCAGCTGGTGTAGGGGTTGTCCACCAGTTCGCCGTCCTGGGGCACCTTCGCGGCAATGGCCTGGTAGACGTGCGCCGGGGTCAGCGCGAACTCGCCCGATGCGGCGTTGGACGCAAAGACAATGCCGTCATAGCCGATGCGCACTTCCACGATGGCGTTGACACCGGCGTCGGCGCAGGAGGCGATTTCCTTCTCGCGGATGGGGCGGGAGGCGTTGGCAATGTCGATGGTGCCCTCGCCCACACCCTGGCAGAACTGGCGCAGACCGCCCGAGGAACCGCCGGAACCGACGACGGGCGTGTTGTACTCGGGGAAGGCATTGCCGAATTCTTCCGCGACAACGCTGGCAAACGGCAGCACCGTCGAAGAACCGGCGATCTGGATCGTGTCACGGGTTTGCGCGTTGGCACCTGTCGCAACAAGTGCGCCAGCGGCGGCCAAAGCTGCAACGCTCGCGAATTGGCTGAACTTCACGGGGGAACTCCCTCGAGTTGGGATGAAAATGTCAGGTGACAGCACCGCCTATGCGGTGCTGCTGTCCTGAAGCGGTATCCACCCAACTCGAAGGCTTAATGTCAGTTTTGCGAAGAATTTGCGACGCGCTAAGCCGTTGATTCTACGAGACCAATTCTGCCGATGCTGGAAACGTTTCCAAAGGCAATCGCACAGAAAACGTGGACCCTGTCCCCAATTCGCTGCGCACCGTCAACCGTCCTTTGTGACGGGCGACAATGTGCTTGACGATGGCAAGGCCAAGGCCAGTCCCGCGACGCGCTCTGCTTTGTGCAACGTCCACGCGATAGAAGCGTTCCGTCAACCGAGGAACATGTTCAGGCGCAATGCCGCCGCCAAAGTCCTGAACCGACATGATCGCCGTAGCGCCAGACGCCCCATCCTCCACCCGAACGCTCACAAGGACCCGGCCACCGCCACCACCGTATTTGATGGCGTTTTCAATGAGGTTGTCGAACACCTGAAACAACTCGTCAGAGTCGCCACGCACGGGAATGGGTTCGTTCGGCAAGGCGAGCTCAAGCGCCACATTGGCCTCGTCCGCCATGGTCCTTGCCATCTCCACCGCGTAACGCACACGCTCGTGCAGGTCCACGACGTCGCGCGGGCGCACATGGGCGCGCATCTCGATCCGCGAGAGGGAGAGGAGGTCGTCGGTGAGGCGGCGCATCCTCTCAGCCTGCTCGCGCATCACATCCAGGAACTGTGTGCGCGCAGCAGGATCGTCCTTGGCGGGGCCTTGCAGCGTTTCGATGAACCCTGTGAGGGCGGCCAGAGGCGTGCGCAACTCGTGGCTGGCGTTGGCGACGAAATCCTCGCGCATGCGGTCGATCCGCTGCTGCTCCGTCAAATCGCGGATGAAGACGGCAATGGCCTGGTGAGACGGCGTCTCAGCCTCGCGCGTCAGCGAAAAGGGGCGCACGAACGCCTCGAACCAGCGATTGGTGGGCACCTTTTCAGACCACGTGGCACGGGTGGGCGCGCCGGACTGGACGGCCGTGTCCACCGCGCGAATCAGTTCAGGCACACGCAAGGTGAAGGTGAACGGCGCATCCTCTCTGAAAAAGCCGAACTGCTCGCGCGCGGCCTGGTTGGCCCACATCACCATGCCGTCCAAGCGCAACAGAACGCACGCATCGGGCGAGGCATCCAGGATGGCCTGAGCCGCCGGCGGCACATCGTCGTCTTCAGAGGGGGCGCGCGGCGCCGTCAGGCCAAGGCCTGTGGCCGCCAACACCGCCAGATCGAGCGACGCCATCATCCCACCCATCGCGGCAATCGCGCACAGGGTGAGAACACAGACGGCGGCCACCACAAAGGCCGGATCGCGGACCATCGAAAACTCCTTACATCGCGCCGGGCACCCCATCCATCGGCTACACAGCTTTCCAAGTGTTAACACAGGCTTGACTTGCGGTGAGTCGCCACATCCTTAGTTTGCGTAAAGACTACGAAGATCGTGTGAAGGGCGTAATCATGGCGACACGAATCATCCGCAAGCCGCGGTGGGCACTCAAAGAGTCGGCGGTCACGCCCGAATCGGTCTTTCGTCAACGCCGCTCCTTCATCAAGGCCGCAGGACTTGCCACGGCCGGAACACTTGCTGCAGGGCCCGCCAGCGCCAACATTTTCGAGCGCCTTTTGGGGAGCGAAGGGCCAACGCCCGACATTGAAACCGACCCCACGGTCGACCTTTACCCCGCACAATCGAACCCTGCCTACACCGCCTCTCCGGTGTCGGAGGAAGACCTCGTCCTCACCTACAACAACTTTTATGAGTTCGGCTCGCACAAGCGCATCTTCAAGGCCGCGCAGCAATTGGACATTCGGCCCTGGACCGTGACCTTCGACGGGATGGTGGAGGAAGAGCGCACCGTCGACATCGACACCTTGATCCGCGCCATGTCGCTGGAGGAGCGCATCTACCGCTTCCGCTGCGTGGAGGCCTGGTCGATGGTGGTGCCGTGGACAGGGTTCCCGATGGCAGACCTCGTGGCCTTCGCCAAGCCCCTCGGTTCGGCGCGCTATGTGCGTATGGAGACCTTTCTCAAACCCGACGTCGCCTCCGGCCAGCGCCAGTCCTGGTATCCCTGGCCTTACGTGGAGGGCCTCACCATCGAGGAGGCCACCAACCCCCTCACCTTGATGGTGACAGGGGCCTATGGCCGCCCGCTGGAGGAACAGAATGGCGCACCTTTGCGTCTCGCGACGCCATGGAAGTACGGCTTCAAGTCCATCAAATCACTGGTGCGCTTCACCTTTACCGATGAGCGCCCGTCCACATTTTGGATGGATGTGGCCGGCAATGAATACGGCTTCTGGGCCAACGTGAACCCTGAGGTGCCGCACAGGCGCTGGTCCCAGGCAACCGAGCAGCCGCTCGGCTCCGATGAGCGCATCCCAACGCTCTACCTCAACGGCTATGCGGACGAGGTGGCGGGGCTCTACGCCGACAAGACCAACGAGAGCCTTTACTTCTAAACAGGGGAACGGCCCTCTCTCCAGGCAGGGCCGTTTATCCGGCATCCGAGCCGCGCTATCATGTCTGCCGTGATTCGCGGACGAAAGGGCGGGTGCGTTGCGTCTGGATTTCGCCCCTCGCGGCACCGAGACATGATCGAGGCTTGGGCCGTTGCGTTTGCTGCGTGTGTGCTGGCGGGCGTGTTTGCCGTGCGCGCCAGCCTTGCCACGCGCCGCCTTGCGGCCGAGCGCGCCGCCACCCTTGCCAAGGGCGAGACCGGCGAGGCGTTGCAAACGCTGCTTGCAACCGGTGCCCAGGCCGGCCTTTTGTTCAGCCACGACGGCACGACCACCACCTTCGGCACATTGCCCGCAGCGCTCACCGACGCCCTTCAAAGCGCTGACGCCCCCGATGGCACCCTTGCCGGCGACCTTGCCAAACTGCGCACATCGGGCCGCCCCTTCGAGAGGACCCTCACAGGCGAGGAGGGTCCCTTGACGGTGGAGGGCACCCTTGGGGCAGGCACACCGCGCGTCCTTGTGAAGGCGGCCCAGCGTTCTGCCGCAGCGGGCGAAGCGGGCGCTGCAAGCCCGTTCGAGGGGTTGTTGGAATCGGCCCCCTTCCCCGCCTGGGTGGAGAGCGAGGCCGGCGAGCGGCGCTGGACCAACCGCGCCTACGCAGAAGCCGTCGGCCATTCCGCCCCCTTGCCCGAAGGCACCGACGAGGCGCTGCTGGATGCCAACGCCATGGCCCAGCTCACCGATGGCGACGGCCCGTCCCACGGCCGCGTCCAGACCGTGATTGCTGGCGAGCGCCGGGTGCTCGACGTTGCCGTGGACAGGCGCGAGGGCGTCCTTGCCGCCCTTGCCCTCGACGTGACGGAGACGGTGCGCGAACTCACCGTCAGCCAGCGCACCCTGGAAGGTCATGCGGCAACATTTGACCGTCTGGCGGCCGCGGTCGCCATGTACGGGCCGGACAGGCGGCTCACCTTCCACAACGCCGCCTTCCAGACCCTGTGGCAGCTCCCCGCAACGTTTCTTGAACACGCACCCGCTGAGGAGCAGCTGCTCGACCGGCTGCGCGCGGAACGCAAACTCCCTGAGACCGCCGACTTCAAGGCCTGGAAGCGCGATCAGTTGCGCGGCTATGAAACCCGCGAAGGCTTCGAGCGCTGGTGGCACCTTCCTGACGGGCAGACCCTTCGGGTGATTGCCAACCCCGGCCCCCATGGCGGCGTCACCTACATCTACGAAAATGTCACCGAACAGCTCGCCCTTGAACGGCGCTACAACGCCCTCACACGGGTCCAGGCAGAGACCATCGACAACCTCGGCGAAGGCGTGGCGAGCTTCGGTCCCGACGGACTGTTGCGCCTTTCCAACCCCGCCTTCTGGGAGTTGAGCGGCGTTCACCCTGCCGATGTGGGCGACCATGTGCGGGTGATCGGCGCCACCGTCCCCGCCGAGGTCAGCACCCCCTGGGCCGCCTTGGCCGAGCGCGTGACAGGCCTCACCGACCACCGCACCACCGTCTCAGGCAGGATCGAGCGGGCGGACGGACAGGTGCTCGACTACGCCTTCTCGCCGCTGCCTGACGGGTCGACCCTTGCCACCCTCGTGGACGTGACGGACAGCGTGAACGTTGCCCGCGCCCTCCTTGAGCGCAACAATGCCCTTGTGGAGGCCGACAGGCTGAAGAACGCCTTTATCGAGCACGTGTCCTATGAACTGCGCTCGCCGCTCACCACCATCATCGGCTTCATCCAGCTTTTGACGCGGCCGGAGTTCGGCGCCCTCACCGACCGCCAGCGCGAGTATGCCGACCACGTCAACACATCCTCCGAAGCGCTTTTGACCATCATTGACGGCATCTTGGACCTTGCCACCATCGATGCCGGTATCATGGAGCTTTCCCTTGGCCCTGTGGACATTGAGGCCACCGCCCACACCGTCCTGGACGGTTTGAAACACAGGATTGCCGAAGGCGGCATTGAGATCGAGATTGACGTGGCCGGTGATGCCAAAGGCTTTGAAGGCGACCCGCAAAGGGTGCGCCAGGTGCTCTTCAACCTCTTGTCCAACGCCATCTCCCACTCCCCTGAGGGCGGCACGGTGACGGTGGAGGCCCGCAGCGAGGGGGACTTCGTCGCGCTCAGCGTGCGTGACCGCGGTCCCGGCATCACCCGCGACAAGGCCGAGGCCGTGTTCGAGCGGTTCATGACAAGCACGGCCCAGGGGCGGCGCGGCGGCGTCGGCCTCGGCCTGTCGTTGGTCAAGAGCTTCGTGGAGCTCCATGGCGGCACAGTCGCCGTTGCCCCTGTGGAGGGCGCTGGAGCAGCCCTTAAGGTGCGTTTTCCGCGCAAAGGCGGCGGGCGGCAGGACCTTGCGGCGTGACATCCATCACCGAGCGTATCCCATCAGAAGCTGCGATGGCGCGCTTTGGCGCACACGTCGCCAGGATCATCGCCCCCGGCGATAGGATTGCCCTTGAAGGCGACCTTGGCGCCGGCAAGACCACGCTTGCCCGCGCCATCATCCGCACCCTTGCCGACGATCCCTCCCACGAGGTGCCGAGCCCCACCTTCACCATCGTTCAGGCCTACGACCTGCGCGTTCCCCTCGACCACGTGGACCTTTATCGCATCGAGGATGACGCTGCCGTCGACGAACTCGGCCTTGATGACACCCGCGCCGCGTTGGTGGAGTGGCCGCGCACGCCCTTTCCCATCACGATCGGCATCGCTTTCGACGACGGAGGGGACGCGGACGCCCGCACCCTCACCCTCACCGCGCCTGATGCGTTCCTTGACCGTCTTGCCCGGCAAAAGCGCCTCGCCGCATTCCTTCAGGCGTCGGGCTGGGGCAAGGCGGAGCGCCGTCACCTCAACGGCGATGCATCCACACGGCGCTATGAACGCCTGCACGCTGCCGGCACCGATGCCGTGTTGATGGACGCCCCGAGCCACCCCACACTGCCAGGCTCCTACGCCCAAAAGGCACGCCTTGCCGATGGCAACATGGCAGCCTTCCTTGCCGTCGGCGCCCGGCTTGCCGCGGAGGGCCTCACCGTCCCCAAGACCCTCAGCGTCAACGAGGACGACGGCTTCTTGCTGATGGAGGACCTTGGCGACCACAAGATCGCAGGACCGGACGGCGCCATCGCCGAGCGCTACACCGTCGCCCTGGACGCTCTGGCGGCCTTCCACCAAACGCCATTCCGTCCACCCCTTCACCACCCTGTGGCCGGGCAGCCCCCTTACATGCCGCCACCGTTCGATGCGGACCTCTCAGACCATGAGGTTTCCCTGTTTGCGCAGTGGTATCTGCGGGCCCCGCTCGACGGGGACTATCAGCGGCTCTGGCGTCGTGTGATCGACGGGTTGTGGCGCGGGGACGATCACCTGGCCTTGCGGGACGTCCACTCCCCCAACCTCATGTGGCTTGGGGGGCGGGACGGCATCGCGCGGGTCGGGCTGATCGACTATCAAGACGCCATGATTGCGCCAAGCGCCTACGATGTGGTCTCGCTGTTGCAGGACGCGCGGGTGGATGTGCCCGATGCTCTGGAGGCCGAACTGATGAGCCGCTACATCGCCGCCCGCCAAGGGCTCGACGAGGAGCGCTGGCGCACCGCCTATCACATCTTGGGCGCCCAGCGCGCCACACGGATCCTGGGCGTTTTCCGCCGCCTGAATGACCGTGACGGCAAGCCTCACTATCTGCCGCACCTGCCGCGCCTTCGCCGCCAGCTCTCCAAGAACCTGACCGCGACCCCGGCCCTGTCCAGCCTGCGCGACTGGTATGGCGCCAACACACAGATCCTGGACGCTGCGTGATGGCCCTCGACCCGTCCCTGACTGACTGGTGCGCCATGGTGCTGGCGGCAGGCCGTGGCGCGCGCATGCGGCCCATCTCCGCCACGACCCCCAAACCGTTGATCGAGGTGGCCGGCAAAGCCCTTATCGACCACGTGTTCGACAGGCTTGAGGAGGCCGGCGTCTCCCGCTTCGTGGTCAACGTCCACTACCTTGCCGACCTCATCGAAGTGCACGTGAAACGCCGCGCGGGCGACAAGGTGGCCATCTCCGATGAGCGTGCGAAGCTGTTGGAAACGGGCGGCGCCCTTGTCAAAGCGCGCGGGTTGATTGGCGAGGCGCCTTTCATCGTGGCCAACGCCGACACCTTCTGGATCGAGGGCGTTTCCAACAACATCCACAGGATGACCACCCTTTTCGACCCCGCGCAGATGGACGGCCTCCTCCTGCTGGCCCCCACCGTCGGCGCTGTGGGCTACGATGGGGCTGGCGATTTCGAGCTTGGCGCCGACGGCCGGCTCGCACGGCGCGGCGAGCGCAGCGTTGCCCCTTTCGTCTACGCCGGCTGCGGGATTTTCCTGCCCTCCATCCTGGACGAGGCGCCCGAAGGGTCGTTCTCCCTCAACGTCCTACTCGATCGCTCCATCGCCTCAGGCCGCCTTTATGGCCTCAGAATGGACGGACGGTGGATGCACGTGGGAACGCCCGATGCCATCGGCGAGGCCGACAGGGCCTACGCCGCCAGCGCTGCATGAGACTTTATAGCGTCGAACCCTACGATCCTTTCCTGCCCACCCTTGCCGGGCGCCTTCTGGATGGCACGGTGTGGCCCG
>JBCDCF010000015.1:0-16339 GCA_039182345.1 Pseudomonadota bacterium | reverse complement strand
CGCTGAAAGGGAGACACAATGAGCAAGAAGAACTTCCCCCACTGGACCCATCATGACGATGAGATGCTGAAGACGGCGCTGCGCGGCGGTGCGTCCCGGCGCGATCTGTTGCAGATGATGGTGGCCGGCGGCCTCACGCTTTCCGCCGGCGGGGCGGTTCTGGGACATGCGAGCGCGGCCCTCGCGGCCGAGCCCAAGTCCGGCGGCTCCATCCGCGTGGCCGGCGCCACCTCCTCCACCGCCGACACGCTGGACCCTGCCATTGCGTCCAACTCCACCGACTATTCGCGCATTTGCGCCGTCTACAACCGCCTCACCTTCCTTGACGAGGCGGGCGTGCCGCAGATGGAGCTGGCCGAGAGCATTGAAAGTGACGATGCCAAGGTCTGGACCATCAAGCTGCGCCCCGACGTTGCCTTCCACGACGGGCACACACTGTCATCGGCCGACGTTGTCTTCTCGCTGAAGCGTCACCTGGATCCTGCCGTCGGCTCCAAGGTGAACTCCATCGCCAGCCAGATGAGCGAAATCAAGGCGGTAGACCCGCTTACCGTTGAGGTCACGCTGGCCTCGCCCAACGCCGACCTTCCGGTGATCTTCTCCCTCCACCACTTCATGATTGTTGCGGACGGGACCACCGACTTCTCCAAAGGCAACGGCACAGGCGCCTTCCTGGTGGAAGAGTTCACGCCGGGCGTGCGCTCCATCATGACGCGCAACCCGAACTACTTCAAAGCCAACCTGCCGCACCTGGAGAGCTTTGAGTTCTTTGCCATTCCCGATGAGAACGCCCGTCTGAACGCCCTTGTGGCCGGGGACGTGCAGTTGGCAAGCGCCCTCAACAGCCGCTCCTTGCGCCTGCTTGAGGCCTCCCAAGGTGTTGAGGCGAGCGTCAGCAACTCAGGCAACTACACCAACCTCAACATGCGCCTGGACATGAACCCTGGCGAGAAGATGGACTTCGTCACAGGCATCAAATACCTCATCAACCGGGAATTGATCGAGAAGTCTGTGATGCGCGGTCTTGCCATCATGGCCAATGATCAGCCGGTGTCCCCTGCGAACCGGTTCCACAACGCCGACCTTGCGCCCAAACCCTTCGATCCGGACAAAGCCAAGCACCACTTCGAGAAGGCAGGGCTCCTTGGGGTCGACATTCCCGTGGTGGCGTCCGACGCGGCAGGCTCTTCGGTGGACATGGCCACCGTCGTCCAGCAGGCCGGCGCCGAGATTGGCATGAACCTCAACGTGGAGCGTGTGCCGGCTGACGGTTACTGGTCGAACTACTGGCTGAAAGCGCCGGTCCACTTCGGCAACATCAACCCGCGGCCGACGCCGGACATCCTGTTCTCGCTTCTTTATAAGTCCGACGCCCCCTGGAACGAGAGCCGCTACAAGTCCGACAAATTCGATACCATGCTTGTGGAAGCGCGCGGCGAACTGGACTTCGACAAGCGCAAGGCGATGTATGACGAGATGCAGGTCATGGTTGCCGACCAGGCGGGCACGGCCATCCCCGTCTATCTGTCCAGCCTCGACGGCAAGTCCCAGAGCGTTCAGGGGCTGAAGTCCAACCCCCTCGGCGGCATGATGGGCTACGCCTTCGCCGAGTATATCTGGCTCGACAGCTAGGCGGACGCCGGTGACAGGGCGCACGGCCGGGAGGCAAGGTCTGCCTTTGCCTCCCCCACAATGGGCGTGCGCACCTGTGCGCCATCACTGGGGGCACTGGCGTTGAACCGCCAGATTGCGCGCCTCCTCCTCAACCGGCTCGGGATCACGTTGGTCTCGCTGGTGATTGTCTCGTTCGCGGTGTTCTTCGCCACCGAGCTGTTGCCGGGGGATGTGGCGCAGATCCTGCTCGGCCAGGCGGCAACGCCTGAAGCGGTGGCGGGCCTGCGCACGGCCATCGGCCTCGACGAGCCTGCCATCATCCGCTTTGTGAAGTGGCTTGGCGGGCTCCTCGTGGGCGACATGGGCACCTCCTACGTCAACAACATTCCGATCTCCCAGTTGATTGGCGACAGGCTCGGCAACTCCCTGCGCCTTGCCGGTGTGGCGACCGCCATCTCGGTCCCCTTGGCGCTGACCCTTGGCATCACGACGGCCATGTATCGCCGCTCGCCCTATGACAGGGTGGTGTCGGTCCTCACCATTTCGCTCATCTCGGTGCCGGAGTTCATGCTGGCGACGGGGGCGGTGCTGATCTTCGCGGTCTACCTGCAGTGGGTGCCCGCGCTGTCGATGGCGAGCGACGTTGCCTCCATCGGTGACCTTTTGCGCACGTTCGCGCTGCCTGTGGGCATCTTGTCCCTTGCCGTCTCCGTTCAGATGATCCGCATGACGCGGGCGGCGGTGATCGACACCTTGTCCACCCCTTACGTGGAGATGGCGCTTCTGAAGGGCGCTTCCATGCCCCGCGCAGTGCTCAAGCACGCCCTTCCCAACGCCATCGGCCCCATTGCCAATGCCATGGCCCTGTCGCTCTCCTACCTGATCGGCGGGGTCATCATCATGGAAACGGTGTTCAACTATCCAGGAGTTGCCAAGTTGATGGTGGATGCGGTGGCCACGCGCGATCTGCCGCTCATCCAGTCGTGCGCGATGATCTTTTGCTTCAGCTACCTCTTCCTCATCACCCTGGCGGATGTGGCGGGGATCTTGTCCAACCCGAGGCTTCGCAACTGATGCGCGGCGGTCTCCTCAGTTCCGCCCGATGGGGCATCCACTTCAACTGGGTGGGCATCGGCGCCTCGGTGGTCATCCTGTTTTGGGCGGTGGTGGCGCTGTTTGCACCCCTCCTCACACCGCACCCTGTGGGCCAGATTGTCGACTTCGACTATTTCGGCCCCATGAGCGCGGACTATTGGCTGGGGACGGATTATCTGGGCCGTGACATGCTTTCGCGCATCATGGTCGGGGCCCGCTACACGGTGGGGATTGCCCTTGCCGGGGTGTTCCTGGCCTGCTTCACCGGGGTGATGCTGGGCATGACGGCGGCGGTGGTCGGCGGTGTGTTCGACACCGTGCTCAGCCGTTTCTTGGATGCCTTCAACTCCATCCCCAGCCTGTTGTTCGGCCTTGTGGTGGTGGCAGCGGTCGGCTCCAGCATCCCCGTCCTCGTCATCACGCTGGGGCTGATTTATGCGCCGGGCTCCTATCGCTTTGCGAGGGCTCTCGCGGTCAACACCAACACCATGGACTTTGTGACCGTGGCGCGGGCGCGGGGGGAGGGCATCCTCTACCTCGTGCGCGAAGAGATCTTCCCCAACATCATCGGCCCCGTCCTTGCCGACTTTGGCCTGCGTTTCGTGTGGATCGTCCTGTTGCTGTCGGGCCTTTCCTTCCTCGGCATCGGCGTTCAGCCGCCCAATGCGGACTGGGGGGCGCTGGTGCGCGAAAACCTTGGCGGGCTCCCCTTTGCGGCGCCGGCGGTGATCTTCCCGTCGGTGGCGATTGCCAGTCTCACCATCAGCGTCAACATGTTGATCGACAATTTGCCCCAGCGCGTGCGGGACCGGGGCGAATGAGCGAACCCCTTGTCCAAGTGCGCGATCTCGACATCAGCGCCACCACCGATGCCGGCCGGCGGATCGAGATCATCAACGGTGTCTCCTTCCACATTGCCGAGGGTGAGATTGTCGCCCTCATCGGCGAAAGCGGCTCCGGCAAGACCACCATTGCCCTGGCCCTGATGGGCTACACCCGCCCGGGATGCGAAATCTCCGGCGGATCGGTGCTGTTGAAGGGGCGCGACATGGCCAAGCTGGGCAAGTCCCAGGCGGCCAAGATGCGCGGCAACGTCGTCGCCTACATTCCCCAAAGCGCTGCGGCCGCCTTCAATCCGTCAAAGACGATCATGGATCAGGTGGTGGAGGTGTCCCAAATCCACCGCCTGATGTCGGACGAGGAGGCGCGCAAGAAGGCGGTAGAACTGTTCCACGCCCTGGCGCTGCCTGAGCCCGACACCATTGGCGATCGCTATCCCCACCAGGTCTCAGGCGGTCAGATCCAGCGTTTGTCGGCGGCCATGGCGCTGATCGGCAACCCCGACCTCGCGATCTTCGACGAGCCCACCACAGCCCTTGACGTGACCACACAGGTAGAGGTGTTGCGCGCCTTCAAATCGGTCATGCACAGGCGCGGGATGTCGGGCGTCTACGTCTCCCACGATCTTGCCGTGGTGGCCCAGATCGCCGACAGGATTGTGGTGCTGAAGGACGGTGCGGTGCAGGAGATCGGCACCGCCGACAAGATTTTGCGGGCGCCGGACCACCCTTACACCCGCGAACTGGTGGCCGCCTTCAACCCCGCCCACTATCAGGGCCAGCCCAGTGAGAGCGACACCAAGACCGCGCCCGTTCTGGATGTGCGCAATGTTGTGGCGGGCTACGGTGCCATGGGTGCTGACGGCCGGCCGGCCTTCGTTGCGCTGGACGATGTGAGCCTGCGACTGGAGCCTGGGCAGAACCTTGGCATCATCGGGGAATCGGGCTGCGGCAAGTCCACCCTCGCGCGCACCATTGCCGGCCTTTTGCCGTGGTCGTCAGGGGCTGTGGAGTTCCAGGGCGCCCCTTTGGAGCCTGACCTTCGCAAACGCTCGCGCGAGGAGTTGCGGCGGCTTCAAATCGTCTTCCAACTGGCCGACACGGCGCTGAACCCGCGCAAGTCCGTCGGGGCCATTCTGGGCCGGCCGCTCGCCTTTTATCATCGGATGCACGGCGGCGCGCGCGAGCAAAGGGTCGATGAGCTTCTCGACATGGTGCGCCTGCCGCGGCCCCTCAAATACCGCCTGCCTGGGGAACTCTCCGGCGGACAAAAGCAGCGCGTAAACCTAGCCCGAGCGTTGGCGGCCGAGCCCGACCTCATCTTGTGCGATGAGATCACCTCAGCGCTCGACACCGTGGTTGCTGCGGCCGTCCTTGATCTGTTGAAGGAGCTGCAGCGCGAGCTCAGCCTTTCGTACCTTTTCATCAGCCACAACCTCGCCACCGTGCAGGCCATCTGCGACGACGTTGTGGTGATGTATCGCGGGGAGAAGATGGAGCAGATCGAGGCGGCGAAGATGGCCGAAAACGCCACCCACCCTTACTCCAAGCTCCTCGTCTCCTCCGTGCCGCAGCTCGACACCGGCTGGCTCGATGCTCTCGAGCAGGATGCTGAGCTGGTGCGCGCCTTCTCCGAGCGCTGAGCAAAGCTGCGATACCGGCCAATGTCTGCGCCCCTGATCTCCACTGAGAGCGATGCGGCTCTGCCCGCCCGGGCCGATGTGGTGGTGATCGGTGGCGGCATTGTGGGCGTGTGCACCGCCTATGCCCTTGCCAAGCGTGGCGTGTCGGTGGCGCTGGTGGAAAAGGGGACCATCGGCGCCGAGCAATCGAGCCGCAACTGGGGCTGGTGCCGACAGCAAAACCGCGATGCCCGCGAGTTGCCCATGGCAACAGCAAGCCTTGACCTTTGGGACCGGTTGCGCGCTGAGATCGGCGCCGATCCTGGCTTTCGCCGCTGCGGCCTTCTTTATCTCAGCAACGACGAGGCGGAGATTGCCGGCTGGGCCCGTTGGCGCGACTTTGCCCGCGGCGAGGGGGTGGTGACGCACGTCCTGTCCGCCAGTGAAGCCTCTGAGCGGGGCGCTGCCACGGGCCAAAGCTGGCGCGGCGGCGTGTTCTCCCCATCGGACGGGACGGCCGATCCGTCCCGCGCTGCTCCCGTTATCGCCCAAGGGGTGCGCGCCTTCGGCGGGACGGTTCACCAACACTGCGCGGCACGGGGGGTGGAACGCACAGCCGGTGCCATCAGCGCCGTGGTGACGGAGGCCGGGGTGATTGCCACCCCTCAGGTGGTGCTGGCGGGCGGGGCCTGGGCCTCGTCCTTTTGCCGCCAGTTGGGTGTTGCCTTTCCCCAATCGTCCGTGCGTGCGTCCATCCTGTCGCTGGCGCCTGTGGCGGGGGGGAATGCGCTGCCCGATGCCCTCCACACGGCGGACGTCTCACTGACACGGCGCGGCAATGGCGGCTACACCCTTACCATCAGCGGCAAGGCCAACCTCGACCCGACGCCCCAGCAAATCCGCTTCGCGCGCCACTTCGTCCCGATGTTTCTCAAGCGCTGGCGTTCGCTCTCCCCCGGCGACCTTCAGGCCTGGCGCGCCGGTCACGAAAGCCGCGGGCAATGGGCGCTCGACCGGGCCACGCCCATGGAAAGGGTACGCGTCCTCGATCCGCGCCCCTCGGCACGCACGCTCAGGCTCACCGTGGCGCGGGCCCGACGGCTTCTTCCGGCGCTGGAGGAGGCTCCTGTGGAGGCACAGTGGGCGGGATACATCGACAGTACGCCCGATGGTGTGCCTGTCATCAGCCAGGTTGAGGGGCAGCCTGGCCTCCTCCTTGCGGCAGGTTTCAGCGGCCATGGGTTCGGCATCGGTCCTGGCGCTGGCCACCTTGCGGCCGACCTCATCACCGGGGCGCCACCGCTGTGTGATCCGGTTCCCTACCGCCTGTCGCGGTTCGGCCGAAGCGTGTGGGGCAAAGTGTCGGACTTTTGACCGCGCGACGACTGGGTTGCCCGCCGGTGTCTCAGCCGTTGTCCAGGATGTGGCCCAGCGGCAGCGGCGCGTGGGGGATCACCGACTTGATCACAATATAGCTGAAGTATTTGTCGACGCCGATGTTGCGCTCAAGGATCTTCTCGATGATCTCCTGATAGTCCGGTACACTGCGGGCCACGAACTTCAACAAGTAATCGTACCCGCCGCTGACCAGATGGCACTCGAGCACATGGGGATTGCGGCGGATCTCAGCCTCGAATTTGGTGAAGTCATCGCGCCTGTGGTCCGACAGCGTGACTTCGGTAAACACAATCACATGGTCGGACAGTTTGCGCAGGTTGATCATCGCCCGGTAGCATTCGATGTAGCCGGCCTTCTCCAACCGCTTGACCCGCTGCAGGCAGGGGCTCGGCGACAGCCCGACCGCATCGGCCAGCACCACATTGGTCACCTTCCCGTTGCGCTGGAGCTGGGACAGGATGGAGATGTCGATCTGATCGAGTTTGGGAAGATCCCTCATCCTCGCCCACTTCCGGCCGAACACCACAGCGCCCTCCCACAGGAAGTGCGGTGGCGTGTTGACCCCTCACACACAAAAACACACAGCCTCGCCGACCCCTTTCTGGCAGGCGTGGGGCCCCTTGGCTAGAGCGCCCTCTACCCCCTCAGGCCCACCCGGCATCCCCTATGCCGTTGATTTGGGGCGGGTTTGATGCCGTCAGACATCAGCATCGGCGCCAGACCCACTCCGAAACGACGTTGCGTGCACGTAAACGATATCTTCTGCTGTGCCCGCAGCAAGAACAGGCGCAACTGCTGGCAAGACCACGCCATGAAAGGGGACGGTGTCCGGGCCGTTCGCCGGATCGCCTGCCGACCGGGGAGAAGACGATGCTGCACAATTCGCTGATCGAAGACGACCGGGCCCACCTCATCCACCCTGTCGTCCCCCTCAGGATGCATGAAAAACGCGGTGTCACCGTGTTGCAGTCCGCCAAAGGGTGCTTCCTTACCGACATTGAGGGGCGCGAGGTGCTGGACGGGTTTGCGGGCCTTTGGTGCGTCAATGCCGGTTATGGGCACGAGAGCATTGTTGAGGCGGCGGCCGAGCAGATGCGCCGTTTGCCTTACGCCACCAGCTACTTCCACTACGGCAGCAGTCCCGCCATCCGCCTTGCCGCGCGCCTTGCTGAACTGTCTCCCCAAGGGCTCGACCATGTGTTCTTCACGCTGGGGGGATCGGATGCGGTGGACACCGTCATCCGTCTGGTGCGCTACCACAACAACGCCCTCGGCCAGCCGCAGAAGAAGCACTTCATCGCGCTGGAGAACGGCTTTCATGGATCAAGCTCCAACGGGGCCGGTCTGACCGCGCTGCCGATCTTTCACGACAAGTTCGATGTGCCCATGTCCTGGCAGCATCACATCCCTTCGCCGAACCCCTATCGCCACCCGGCAGGGCCCGACGGTGCAGCGGTGATTGCCGCCTCCGTGGAGGCCTTGCACCAAAAAGTCCATGAAGTGGGCGCTGATCAGGTGGCCGCCTTCATCATGGAGCCTGTGCAAGGCTCTGGCGGGGTGATTGTTCCGCCGGTAGGCTTTGCGAAGGCCATGGAGACGGCGTGCCGTGATCTCGGCATCTTCTTCATTGTGGATGAGGTGATCACCGCGTTCGGCAGGACCGGGCCGATGTTTGCCTGCGAGCATGAGGGGATTTCGCCCGATTTTCTCACCACCGCCAAGGGCCTCACCTCAGGCTACTGTCCGATGGGGGCAGCGCTCGTCTCCGACAGTGTCTATCAGGTGCTGGCCGATGCTGTGCCCGATGGAACGCCGCTCGGTCATGGCCTCACCTACTCAGGCCACCCTGTGAGCGCTGCGGTGGCGATGGCCGTGCTTGACCTTTATGAGGGCGGTCTCATCGAAAACGCCCATGCATCCGGCGCGTACTTCGAGGAGACAATCCGCGGCTTTGCTGATCATCCCCTGGTGGGTGATGTGCGGGCAAAGGGGTTGCTGGGCGCCATAGAGCTTGTGTCGGACAGGGCAGCGAAGACCAAGTTCCCCGCTGACATGACCATCGGCCCGCGCCTTGCCGAACTTGGTTACGACAACGGCGTTGTGTTCCGCGCCTTTGCCGACGGCACCCTTGGCTTTGCGCCCCCCATCTGCATCACCAAAGACGAGATTGACGTCATGTTCGCGCGCGTGCGCAAAACCCTCGACACCGCGCAGGAGTTTCTGGCCGCCTGAACGACCCCGGCCGGTGGCATCAGGTTCGTGCTGTGAGGCGGCGTGCGCCACGGCGCGCCCAAACGCCGGTCTTGTGGGCGAAGGCGGCCGCGATGTGGAGCACCAAAAGGGTGCCCAGCGCCAGCGCCGCGGTGTCGTGGACCGTGTCAGCCGCTGCAGCGAACCGAAGCTGAACGGGGAGGGCGGGAAGAGCCACAACCCCAAACAGCGTGATCTCAAACCCGAGCGCTGCGAGCTTGATGTATCCGCTCACCGGCAGCACCATGAGGCAGACGTAAAGCAAGCCATGGACGGTGCGTGCCGCCATGCCCGTGCCTTGGCCAAAAAGGGGCGTGGGCCGACGGCCTCCAAGCCGCACACCGAGCCGCACCACAGTGACCATGAAGATCACCGCACCCAACGACAGGTGCGCCTGAACAAGGCGTTCGGCCAGCACCGGCCGCGGTTCGTAGAACACGATGTTCAAGACCGCGAGGGTGACTTGCACGAAGACCAGGAGCGCCGTCAGCCAGTGAATGAAGCGGAGCGCCGGGGCATAGCGCCTCATCACGGCCTGGCGCCGTCCTCGTAGACGGATGCGTCACAAGGGCTGCGCCCGCCGCGCTCGCACGTGAACTGGGACAGGCCCATGGTGGCGGCCGCATCCAGGGACGGGCGTGTGAAGGTGAAGTCGGTCCGCGCCGCGCGGGCGTGGCAGGACAGGCAGGAGGCTTGTGGGCGTGTGGCAAGGTTCGGCGTCCGACGCCCGTTGAAGGAGCCATACTGCCACGCGCCATCAACCTTATGGGCGTGAAACACGGTGCTGATTTCACCAGGCCGGTAGTAGGTCTCCATCAAGATGCGCGTGCCGTCGGGGAGCGGCGCACCGGCGGTGGCGGCGGCAATCACATCCGGTGTGGTCAGCATGCGGCGGTAACTTCCGTCGGGCCTGTCCACCTGCGCATAGGTGAGGAATGTGCCGCCATAGCGGTCCGTCTCCACCAGCGATGCGGCCAAGGCTGCCGTGGCCAACACCATCGCGCCCACAACGACCAGAACAAGGCGCCCCATACTGCCCCCTTTCATCTTGTGACCCGCGCCGCGACAGCACGTCTGGCTCAACACAAAGTCGGACGGTCGAAGGGATTTGCGATGCTGCCTCGTGATAATTTCGATAACCGTGCGTGATCGACCCGGCCCAGTACACCCACGAGCAGGCCTGCTGCGGCCATGGGCGCCGGCAGAGGTCAGCGCGCTCGCCGCTCAGGTCAGAACAACCTGAGCGGGTGTGACGCGCTCTAGGAGAACAGCTCGCGGGTTTTGGCAATGCCGAACTGGTAGGCCTGTTTCAGTGTGATCTTCGGCGGAATGATCGACTCGCCAGGGTCCACCTCGACGCTGATGACCGTCGCAACGCCAGCCTCCAGCGCCTCGGCCATGGCGCCGGCAATCTTGCCGGGGTTTTCCACCGCAATGCCGTGACCGCCGCAGGCTTTTGCGACCGCCACAAAGTCCGGGTTGACGAGGTCGATGGCGTGCTCGGGAAAGCCTTTGCTCTCCTGCTCCAGCGCGATGAAGCCCAGCTTGTGGTTGTTGAGGACCACACAGATAATGGGAAGCTCGTAGCGCACGGCGGTGACGAAGTCCGCCATCAGCATGGCAAACGCCCCATCCCCGAGGATTGCGATGACACGGCGGTCCGGAAAGGCGAGCTGCGCACCGATAGCGCCTGCCATGGAAAACGCCATGGAGCCGAGGCCTGAGGACAGAGTGAACCGCTGCCCCTCCTTCACCGTCAGGTGGCGGGCGGTCCAGGCGGTGGAGGTGCCTGTATCGGCAAGGAAAATGGCGTCATCAGGGGCGGCCTTTTCCACCTCCGCCACAAGGCGTTGGGGCCTGATGGGCGTGGCATCGGAGGTTTCAGCCTTTGCCCAGGCGCGGCGTTGCTTGGCCTTGTCCTCAACGATCTTGCGGTAAAAGGCGTCTGAGGGTTTTTCGGCGACGCGAGAGAGAAGGTCCTGAAGGGTCACCTTGGCATGGCCGCGCAAGGGGGCGGCAACGGGCGCGCGCTTGCCCATCCTGACCGGCGCAGGCTCGATCTGAACGATTTTCGCCGTGTCGGGGTAAAAGCTCACATAAGGGTAGTCCGCGCCCACGATAATGACGAGGTCCGCCCCGTCCATGGCTGCCGACCCTGGCGCGCCGCCCAGAAGGCCGAGCCCGCCGACGCACGCCTCCTCGTCCTCGTCAATCACGTCCTTGGCACGCAAGGTCCGCACGATGGGCGCCTTCAGCCGGCGCGAGAGGGCAAGCAACTCCTGCCGGGCACCCGCTGCACCAATGCCTGCGAGAATGGCAACGGCGTGGGCCTCGTCAATGAGCCTCACCGCTTCATTCATGGACGGGCCGCAGGGGCGCATTTCGCCGAGCTCGGAGCCGATGGCAAAGTCGGTGCGCTCAAGCTTGGTGTCGCGCCCTGCAAGGTTGGTGGGCAGCGAAATGTGGGCAACACCAGGGGCCGCGAGCGCAGCCTTGCAGGCCTCAAGCATCACGCCTGGCAGTTGGCTCTCCGTCATCACCGTACGCGAATAGACCGCAACGTCGGAGAACAGACGCTCCAGATCCACCTCCTGGTGGTAGTCGGTCCCCACATATTCGGTCGCCACCTGGCCGGTGATGGCAATGACGGGCGCATGGTCGAGCTTGGCATCATAAAGGCCGTTCAGAAGGTGGATGGCGCCTGCGCCCGACGTGCCCATGCAGGCGGCGAGCTTACCCGTCAGTTTGGCGGTGGCGGAGGCGGCGAATGCGCCAGCCTCCTCATGCCGCACCAGCACGAAATCCATGTCGTCGCGGGTGCGCAGGGCATTGGTCATGTCGTTAATGGCATCGCCCGGGACGCCGAAGATGTGGCGCACACCGTGCGCTGCGAGGATTTCAAGAACAAGCTCAGCCACACGCATGGTCGCCTCCCTTCAGGCAATGCCGTGACGGCCAGCATACCCCTTGCCACCATCTTCGATAGTGGGCGGGTGGGCGCAGCACCGCTGTCCCTTACGGGGATCGCCGACGCGTTCTTTCGGCGGACCGGCCGGGAACGGTCAGTAGTCGAAGGGTTTTTCGATGGGGTCGAGGGGGTTTGGCGTTGCCGCGCGGTGGCTCCACACGAAGGCCGCCATGATGAGCGTTGCCGCTGCAAACACCACGCCTGCCACCGTGTCGAGCACAAGACCGGCAGGCGCGCTGACCACAAACAGCGCAATCACCGCCTCCGTCAGGTTGGCGGCGGCAAAGGAGAAGGCGCCGAACGCCCGCCGGGGCGTGTGGCCGCGGTGGGTGATGATCCCCACCAGGCCGGCCACAAGGCACGCTGCCACCGCCAACCACATGTTGATGGACGCATCGCCTAGCACGGCCGTCGGAAACAGGAGGATGGCGCCGGCAAGGAACAGGAAGCGCACACCCATCGCCACGAACAGGATCGCGCTCAGTCCAACGTCCATCACCCTTTGGCGGGTCAGCGGCCTTTGCCGCCGCGCCAGGACAATGAAGATGAGGACCAGCGCTGCAAAACCGAACACAAGGGTGTCGTAGCGGGCGATGAGGGCGATGAGGTCGGCCACACGGCTCCTTTAGCGGGTTGTTACTGTCGGGCCCAAGGGCAGGCAAGCGGGCCACGCCAGACTGCCGATTCCCTTCCTCTCGGACCTTTGTCGATCACAAGGACAGTGACAAGCATGGTTTTTGTGCGATAGGGCGGGTCCGCCAAACGCCTGGCCAAGGGAACGCTGTGCTCGCCAAAATGTTCAAATCGGTGCCGGATTATGTTCGCATCCGCCCACCGCTCTACCACCCCGACTTTCCTTACATTTTGATGTGGAGCCAGAAATCGGGTTGCACCACGGTGGTGAAGTGGTTCTTCGCGCAGGTGGGCCTTTTGGATGAGGCGCTCGCCTATGCCCGCTGGATCCACCGCTATGAAGGGGAGGTCTACAAACGCCGCCCCAACTACCGCAAGGAGATGGCAGAGGCCATCGCCAACAAGACCCACACGGTGGTCAAAGTGGTGCGCGACCCCCTGCGCCGCGCCCCCAGCGCGTTCCTGGTGCTTGCCGAACGGGGCGCCATCGGCAAACGCCACCATTGGGTGAAGGACCACTGGGACCTTGTGGACGAGTGGCTGGCCGAGCGGGGCGAGGTCCCCAAGGACGGCCTGTCTTTCTTGCAGCACCTTGAGATGGTGCAGACGTATGAGAGCCGCGCCCCGCTCAGCATCAATCTCCATCTCGCGCCACAATTTGTCGCGGGCGAGGAGGCGGTGGTGGATGCCTACGTGCCCATCGAGCGCTTTCAGGACTGGGCGGAAACCACCGCCAAGGCGGACGGTCTGAAACAGGTGGATTTTGCCGCCATCACCGACTCGGTACACCACCACAAGGTGGCCCCTAAGGTGACGGAGGCGCTGGGGGAGCGGCCCGAGGCGGTCAAAATCGTCCGCGGGGCCTATGCCGATGGCGATTTTCCTGCCTCAGCGGCGTTCCTCAACCCGCGCTCCATGCCTGCGGTGCGGGCGGCCTACGCCTGCGACATTGAGCGCTACGGCCACCTCTATGGCCTCGATAACGGCTGACGGGGCCGGGGCGAGGGGAGAACGAAAGGCGCAGCGGACGGCCAGGCGAGGCGTTTGCGTTGTTGATCCGTTCTTGGTTAGGCTAGGGCCAGACCACGTTCTAACGGACACTTTCCCATGACACTGCGAGGCAACTTCCTCGCCGCAAGCGCACTGCTTGCGGGGGTTATCGGCGCACAAGCGCCTGCGATGGCACAAGGCGAATCCTGCGGCATCGACCGCCCGGTGATGTTCGGCGGTCTCGACTACGGCTCGGCCGCTTTTCACACCTCCCTGGCGCGCTTCATCATCGAGGAGGGGTATGGCTGCACGACCGACGTCATCCCCGGCACCACCTTGGTGCTGAACACCGGCCTTGCGCGCGGCGACGTTGATGTCGTGATGGAGGTGTGGACGGCGAACCCCGCCCAAGCCTTCCTGGACGCCAAGGAAGCCGGCACGGTGGAAGAGCTTGGCGCCACCTTCCCCGATGCCACCGAAGGCTGGTTCGTCCCAAGCTATCTGGTGGAGGGCGATGGTGCAGCGGCCCCGGACCTCAAAGCAGTGTCCGATCTTGCCGCCCACAAGGAGCTGTTCACGGACCCTGAGGAGCCGGACAAAGGCCGCTTTTACAACTGCGTCATCGGCTGGCAGTGCGAGGTGGTGAACTCCAAAAAGCTCATGGCCTACGGTCTTGAGGACGACTACACCAATGTGCGTCCTGGCGCAGGCGCTGCGCTGGAGGCGGCCGTGGAATCGGCTTACCTGCGCGAAAAGCCGGTGCTTTTCTACCACTGGGCGCCCACCTGGCTGTTGGGTAAGTACGACTTTGTGAAGCTTGAAGAGCCTGCCTACGACAAGGCCGTGTGGGACGAGATGATGGCGAGCGATTCGCCCACCGAGGCCACAGCCTACCCGCAGACCAAGGTGGTGATTGCCGGCAGCACGGAGTTTGGCAAAGAGGCCCCTGTCCTGCGCGAGTTCCTCTTGAACTACGGGATGACGAGCGCGGAAACCAGCGCTGCCCTCGCCTTCATGCGCGACAATGATGCGGAAGCCTCAGAGGCTGCTGAAAACTTCCTCAAAGAGCATCCTGACGTGTGGCGTTCCTGGGTCCCTGAGGACGTGGCCGACAAGGTGGCTGCCGCCGTCGGCAGCTGACACACCGCTCTAAGGAGCCGACAGAAAAGCCCACCGACTGACTTGGCCGGTGGGCTTTTTCATTGCGTCGGGGGAGGCGAGGTCAGTGCTGCGTCGGTGCCGCTGCGGCAGACTTTTCGGTCGACTTGGGCGGGGCAAGGACGGAGCTCATCTCGCGCGAGGAGACAACGCCCAGAAGCTGACCGTCATTGTCCACCACAGGGAGCGGATACTCGCAGTCAAGGCTTGCCGGCAGCGCCACCTCCAGAATGTCGTCCGCAGTGAGGGTGGGGCCCTGTTGCGCCACATCGTAAAGGCTGATGCCGTCGCGGGGGGCGCGGATGGCATCCTCAAGGTGCTGTTGGCTCGTCACACCGCGATAGGCCTTGTTGTCCACCACGTAGCCGTAGCGCTCCCCTAGGCGGCGCATGTCTTCCAGCGCGGCCTCGATGTTCTCGCCTGTGAGGCGGGCCTTGGGCGGTTTCATCACCACATCCACGGTGAGGACACGGGCGCGGTTCACATCGCGCACGAAGTCGGTCACGTACTCGTCCGCGGGGTTGAGCAGGATTTCCGGCGGCGTGCCCACCTGGCTCAACCGGCCGTCTTTGAGGATGGCAATGTGGTCGCCGATGCGCAAAGCCTCATCCAGGTCATGGGTGATGAAGACGATGGTCTTGCCGAGCCGCGACTGCAGCTCGATCAACTGGTCCTGCATCTGGCTGCGGATCAGTGGGTCGAGGGCGGAGAACGCCTCGTCCATCAAAAGGATTTCAGCATCCGTTGCCAGTGCGCGGGCAAGGCCCACACGCTGCTGCATGCCGCCTGACAGCTGGCTTGGGTACTGGTCCTCGAACCCTGTCAGGCCCACAGCGTCCACCCACTCCTGCGCCTTTGCCCTGCGGTCGGACTTGGACAGGCCGCGCACGGCAAGCCCGTAGCCCACATTTTCAATGACCGTGCGGTGGGGCATCAGCCCGAAGCGCTGGAAGACCATGCTCATCTTGGTGCGCCTGAAGCGCTCCAACTGGCGGCTTTTCATCTCCATCACATTCTCGCCCTCGATGCGGATGGACCCTGCCGTGGGGTCGATCAGGCGGTTGAAGTGACGGATGAGGGTGGATTTGCCGGAGCCCGACAGACCCATGATGACGAAGGTCTCGCCCTTTTGGATGGACAGGGACACGTCCGCAAGGCCCACGGTGTGGCCTGTTTCGGCAAGGAGTTCTTCCTTGGACAGGCCTTCCCGGTAGCGCTCAAGGGCGGTCTTCGGCGAGGGGCCGAAGATCTTCGTAACGTTCTCGACTTCGATAAGTGCCATAGTGAGATGGGTCCTAATGCGCCACGCGGCGGTACGACTGCGCCCGCGCGCCGAAGGCCTGGCTGATCCGGTCGAAGATGATGGCGAGAATGACAATCGCAATACCGCCGATCAGCCCTTGGCCGGCATCGTTGCGCTGGAGCCCCAAGAGCACCGTTTCGCCAACGCCCCGCGCCCCGATCATGGAAGCGATCACCACCATGGCGAGCGCCATCATCATGGTCTGGTTGATGCCTTGCATGATGGACGGCAGGGCCAGCGGGATCTGAACCCCTGTCAGCATTTGCCAGCGGGTGGCGCCGAACGCACGGCTTGCCTCCACCACCTCTGAATCCACATAGCGAATGCCAAGATCGGTGAGGCGAATGAGAGGCGGCGTGGCATAGATCACCGTTGCCAGTACGGCAGGGATCTTGCCAAGGCCGAACAGCATCACCGCGGGGATCAGGTAGACGAAGCTCGGGATCGTCTGCATCAGGTCCAAAATCGG
>JBCDCF010000014.1:0-16662 GCA_039182345.1 Pseudomonadota bacterium | reverse complement strand
TCGTCGTGGAGGGGCTGGTGGAGATGTACGCCGGTCACGCCGGCCGTGAGACAACGGTGAGCGTGGTCGCCCCTGTGGGCACCTTCATCCTGGCCGCCGTTATTCGCGATGCGCAGCACCTGCAGTCGGCACGCACCCTTGCCCGTTCGCGCCTGTTAATGATCCCCGCGTCGAGCATCCGCGAGGCCATAGCCGCCGACCCGCTCTTTGCCGCCGCCGCCATGGCCCAACTGGCCCAGGAGTATCGCGATGTGGTGCGCAGCCTTAAGGGCCAGAAGCTGCGCAATGGCGCGGAACGTTTGGCTAACTGGCTCCTTCAGCGCAGTGCTGACGGGCATGCCACCATAGAGATGCCGTTTGAAAAGCGTGTCCTTGCCTCCCTCCTCGGCATGACGCCGGAGAACCTGTCGCGCGCCTTCAAAACCCTGCAGCCCTATGGCGTTTGCGTGGATGGCACGACTATCACACTGGCCGACAGGGCCGATTTGATGACCCTTGCCAAGCCCGACCCCCTCATCGACGACCCGTCAGTCTAGGCCCGCCTTCCCGCGTTCTCCCCCTGCAGAAAGCGCCATGATAACCGTGATCAGACACGCCACAGAGCACGACCTCCCTCAGATCCGGACAGTCGCCGAGAGCACGGGGATTTTCCTGGGCGATGAGCTCAGCACTTTCGTCCATGAGATGGCACAGCTTCTGAGCGCTTCGTCCCCGATAACGCCCACAGCGACCCTCTTGGTGGCGAGCGATGGCGAGGGCGCCGACGCCCCTGTGGCGGGTGTGGCCTATTTCGCGCCGGAGGTGATGGCCCAGGGCGTGATGAACCTCCTGTTCATCGGCGTTCACCCCGACGCCCGCAACCACGGGGTCGGTGGCGCACTCATCGAGAGCTTTGAGAATGCGGCCCGGTCCGCGGGCGCCCGCCTCGCCATCATCGAAACGGCCAGCGATGAGATGTTCGCACCGGCTTGGGCGCTCTACACAAAGGCCGGTTACAGCGAGGAAGCCCGCGTGCGCGACTACTACGACGACGGGCTCCACAAGCTCATCTTCCGCAAGCGCTTCTGAGGGAGGATCGGAGCATGCTCCGCCACCGGGGGTGCCAAGCCTATCCGTCGCTCATGATCGGGCAAAACGGGCAAGGCGGTCGGGCTTCAGTATGGCCACAGCGCGGCGCCGCGGCGCATCCACAATGCCCGCGCGCTGCCATTGGGTCAGTGTGCGGCTTATCGTATAGATCGAGACGCCGGCAACATCGGCAAGCTCACGCCGGCTGATGGCAACGGTGGCGGCATGGGCGTCATCATCCTCCTGGCCGGCCGCATGGAGCAGCGCGACCGCAATGCGCGACTCCACCGTCCCTTCGGTCCGTTGGCGCAGCAGCATTTGAAGCTGCACAATCCGCCGGCCCGCAAGCCGCGCCACCTGCATGGAGAGTAACGGCTCTTTCTGCATCAACCCTTGGAAGACCGGCAGCGGCCAGTAGGCGAGAACGGCGTCGTTGGCGACCGTTGCCGTCGCCGGCAGTGGGATTGCCTGAAGGGCTGCAAGTATGGCGGCAATCTCCCCGGCGCCCACATACCGCAAGACCGTGTTTTCGCCGCTGGCACTGGCCTGCTCCAGCCGCAGCCGCCCACTGATGACCACGTACGCGCCCTCAGCCTCATCGCCTTGATGAAACACCTTTTGCCCAGGCCTCAGAGTGATGATGGCGGCCGCATCCAAGGCCCGCTCCAGCGTCTGAAGCGGAATGGCGTCCCAATGGCCGCTGGCGGCCAAAGCTTTCGCGGCATGTCGTGTGGCTGGCGTTGTGGGTCCCATCGCGCCGCTCCCGCATTGTGCCGACACCGCGGGATGCCGCCAGCCCCTCCCTTCGGCCTTATTGGCCAACTTGCGCGAACGCAAGTTGGGAGCGCCTCAGTGCGGTAACCTTGTCGTGCTCGCTTTAAGAGCCATCACAGCGCGTTCCAGGGGGGCGGCCTGATGACTGTCGTTCAACTCATCGCCCGCGCCGAAGCGGATCGGATCGAGGCACCCGCCCGTTGCGGCGGCTGCCCTGTGCGCCATCGCGGGCTGTGCGCGTTGCTTGGGGACGGTGAAATCAATGCCCTACACGCCATTTCCCGCCACCTGACGCTCCCTGCCGGGACCACCATTCCGCGGGAAGGGCCACGGGCTGTGGCGTCGGGCCGGATTGTTTCCGGTCTCGCCAAGGTGGTCAGCCGGCTGGAAGATGGGCGCCAGCAACTGGTCGCCCTCCTCTTCCCGTCCGACATCTTCGGTCTGTTTCACTTGGGACCGTCGAAACACCCCACACGGTTCGACGTGGTGACGGCCTCGGACACAGTTTTGTGCCAGTACAGCACAGGCGGCCTGAAGACCATTGTTGAGACCTTCCCTGAGCTGGAAACCAAACTCTTGCGCAGCGCTCTTACAGAGCTTGAGGGCGCCAGAGAGTGGCACGTGGTCCTCGGCAGAATGACGGCGGGTGAGAGGGTCGCCACATTCTTTCACCGCTACATTGCCCGTGCCCTTCGCGAACAGGACATGGCCGGCGATGGCCTCCCCTTCCCCCTCAGCCGGAGCGATGTGGCCGCTGCCCTCGACCTCACGCTGGAGACTGTCAGCCGGCACATCGCGCACCTGAAACGCAGCGGCGCCATCGCATTCGAGGGCACTCATATCATCACAGGGTTCGATCTTGCCGCCCTCGCCTCCCTGTCCGGCACCACCGACCACAGCGCGGCCGGGGACTAGGGTGTAGACCCAGTTTCCTCCCCACCGACCGAGATGCCATACGCTGGTGCGCAATGCGTTGGACGGGGCGGGCGGGGGGAACGGGCGTATGGCACAGTGGGCAAAACTGGCGGTGGTGGGTCTCGGGCTCATTGGCCGGCGGCACGTGGCGGCCATCGCCCAGTCGAACAGCGCTTCCCTCTGCGCTGTGGTCGACCCATCCCCCGAAGCCAAGGCGGACGCAGCCAACCTCGGCTGCACGGTGTTCGACACGTTGGGCGACATGGTCCAAACCGTCCGTCCTGACGGGGTGATCATCGCCTCCCCCACCCCCCTTCACACCGCACAGGGGCTTTGGTGCATCGACCGCGGGTGCCCCGTTTTGATTGAAAAACCCCTCGCCGTCACCGCAGCGGACGGGGAACGGATCGTCTCCGCCGCATCGGCCGCGGGCGTGCCCGTCTTGGTGGGTCACCACAGGCGCCACAACCCTTTGATCGCAAAAGCACGCGCCGTCATCGCCGAGGGTCTTTTGGGCGACATTCGTGCGGTGCACGCCCAGTGCTGGTTTTACAAGCCCGACGCCTATTTCGACGCTGCGCCGTGGCGCAAGCAGGTGGGCGCAGGTCCCATCTCGGTCAATCTGGTGCACGATGTGGACCTGCTGCGCCATCTGTGCGGTGAGATCACCCACGTTCAGGCGCAGTCCACTCCCTCCTACCGCGGCTATGACAATGAGGATGTTGCAGCGGCGCTCTTGCGCTTTGCCGGAGGTGCGATCGGCACCCTCACACTGTCTGACGCGGTGGTCTCGCCCTGGAGTTGGGAGCTGACATCGTGCGAAAACCCGGTCTACCCACCGACTGATCAGTCCTGCTACCTGATCGGCGGCTCACGCGCGTCCCTATCGCTGCCTGATTTGCGCCTGTGGTCCCACGGCAAGGTGCCGGACTGGTGGTCCCCCATCTCCGCCACAACAATCATTCGCGACCATGCCGACCCCCTCGTCAACCAGATCGCCCACTTTGCTGCAGTGATTGCGGGCGAGGCGTCTCCCCTCGTCAGCGCCGATGAGGGTGCCCAGTCCTTGCGGGTGATCGAAGCCATTCAACAGTCGGCCGCCACAGGACACTCGATCGACCTGACACCCTCGTCTGGCGGTCAAGGCTAGGTGCCGCGCCTTTGTGGCCGGCACCCAGCCAATTGCTCCGCGCGTTCAGTTAGTTTGCAGCGTGGTCGCCGCGAAACCTGTTGGTCCAATCCAAGCATGAGTGCAGAAGCCGTTTGTACAGCCTCGGCGGATAGTACTCATGCTCAGCACCTGGGTAACCCACGAGCTCTGTTTCCACGCCCACCCGCTTGAGGGCTCTGTGAAACTCCTCCACCTGGCTGAAGGGCACATTGTCATCCAGCAACCCACCTTGAAGGAGAATGGGCGTCTTGGCAGTGGCCACATGGAAAATGGGCGAGCGATCCAAGAATATTTGAAGGTGGTCGATGAAGCTTCCGCCCATGTACCAGCTGGTTTGAAAGTAGCCGTTGGTCCCTTCAAGGCTGATATAGTCCGTCTCTCCAGCAATGGAGCAGGCCGATTTGAACCGATCCGTCTGTGTGATGATCCACCCGGTCATCGTGCCGCCATTGCTTTGGCCGATGACAAACAGTTGGTCGGGATCCACCAAACCCTCATTGATCACATGGTTCACCCCTGACATCAGATCCTGATAGTCGAGAACGCCGAACTCACCAACCAAACCTTCACGAAACCTCCGCCCATACCCGAGGGAGCCGCGGTAGTTGACCCGGAACACGAAGTATCCCTCGGATGCATAGGCCGCCGTTGCAAAGTATCT
Source organism: Pseudomonadota bacterium (assembly GCA_039182345.1). Classification (GTDB taxonomy): domain Bacteria; phylum Pseudomonadota; class Alphaproteobacteria; order Rhizobiales; family Amorphaceae; genus Acuticoccus. Next base: position 12,073 of record JBCDCF010000014.1, on the reverse strand, counting down.
CATCAACGGCAGATACTCGTTGAAGTCGACCCCGTTCGGCCCACCATGGATTTGCAGCACCAAAGGGTAGCGCTTGGAGGGGTCGTGGTTCGAGGGGTAGGTGAGCAGACCCTCCACCGGTGTGTTGTCCAGCGACCGCCATGTCACCAGCTCCGTCTTCGCCACCCGCCGGTCAGAGTGCGCCGCGTTCACCGCAGTGATCTTTTCCGGCGCAAACGTCTCCACATCGCTGATATAGACTTCGGGCGCCTTGCCGTAGGTCTGACCCACGTAGGCCACCTTCGTCCCCTCGTTGTTCACGTGGACCATGGAGGAGACAAGGTAAGTGTTGATCCCCGGCACCTCCAAGTCTCCCGGGGCGCCGAAGATTTTGGTCGGCGCGCCCCCATCGATGGGCAAGGCGAAGAATGAATACGTCGCCCTGTCATTCTCCACGTAGTAAACGCTCTTGGAGTCCGGCGCCCACTGCCACAGCAACGGTGACTGATTGTCCGTCGGCGCCAGCTCGATGATGTCACCCCCTGCGGTCGGCGCCAGTTTGACGTTCCACAAGAACGACCATTTGAAAGGACCCGGCGCGTTCAAGAACGCCAGCCATTGGCCATCGGGAGAGTATCGGGGGAAGAAGGCCCAGTGGGTGTTGCCGATCGCCAAGTCTTCCACCGTCCCCGTCTCCACCGTCGCAACGGCAATCTTGGCATCGACCCACGCATCAAGGCCGGGTCGCTCCTGGGCGGCAAAGGCGATGGTTTTGCTGTCAGGCGACCAGTCATACGCCCACGCGCCCGACCAGGTGCTGACGGAAAAGTCGTAGTTGGCCGTGAGGTTCCTCATGCCTTTCGGCGCTTTGTCCTCAAGCTCCAGCAGCCACAAATCGTCGGTGGGGTGCTGCGCGGAGTCCTGGACGGCCGGATCGACCCCATCCATGTTGGTCATGACAAAAGCTATGGCCTTGCCGTCAGGCGCCCACTGAAAGCTTGAGAGTGCATCGTCCACATCCGTCAGTTGCTTGCGCTCGCCGCCATCGACACTGATCATCCAAATGTTGGTCTTGCCCGACTCTGATGATAAATAGGCAATGGCCGTCCCATCGGGCGACCATTGGGCGCCTGAGATATGTGGCGATGCGTCCAGCACCGTCCGGCTGTCCCCCGATGTCAGGTCGACAATCTTAAACGCCACAGGGTACGTGTCGGTCTGAAGGTCGACACCGGAAACGCTATAAAGAACCTTCTGCCCGTCAGGGGAAAACCCCAGATCGCCGATCCGTTTCACCTCCAAGCTGAGATCGGGCGTCCACGCCTCCTGCCCGTGGGACGACACCGGCTGCACCACCAGCGCCAACGCCAACGCCGCCAGCGTCACCACGCGAACCCACATCCACCTTTTGTCGACCATCAAGACCTCCCTGTTTTGCCGTCGCCGTCACGACCACGCCACGTCTTCAGAGCCGGCCGCTGTTCCAACTGTCGCTCGGCCGACCCTTGCGTGCATCGCGCAGGAACAACACCTCTACGTCGCAGCAGCGGCAGTCTTCGCGCACGGCCGATCACAGAAGAAACACGCTCTACACTTTCGCCCGCCCCTTCGCACGACTAGCATGGCAAAAGTTGATGATAAGCGGACGCAAATGCAGACCTTTTCCAATGCCAGAACGGCCAAACTCGGCGATGCGGCCCGGGCCGCCTGGCTCTACTACATGGCGCGCAAGACCCAGGACGAGATCGCCGACATCATGGGGATCTCCCGCCAAGCGGTGCAGCGCCTGGTCTCACGGGCCGTGTCTGAGGGTTTGGTGCGCGTGCGCATCGATCACCCCATCGCCGAGTGTCTGGATGTGGGCCATCAGTTGGAGCAGGCCTTCGGGCTCGACCGCGCCATCATCGTGCCGAGCGACCCTGATTCCGATTCCATGACCCTTGGTCTTGCCGATGAAGGGGCCGCGGAGGTGGAGCGCTGGCTGAGCCGGCCGGAGCCACTCGTCATCGGTCTTGGCACCGGCCGTACCCTGAAAGGGGTGGTGGAGCACCTTCCCTCCATGGATTGTCCCCAGCATCGCATCGTGGCACTGGCAGGGTCGGTGGCGCCGGATGGTTCGGCGGCTTACTACAACGTCATCTTTTCCATGGCCGACCGTGTTCAGGCGCCACACTTTCCATTACCGATCCCCGTCTTTGCGCGGCACAGTAAAGAGCGCGATCTTCTTCAAGCCCAACCGTCAATTCGCATTTCTCTCGACCTTGCGGCCCAGGCGGACATTGCCTTCGTCGGTCTTGCCGACATTCAAGACGGCGCGCCGCTGGCTGAAGACGGCTTTCTGACCACCGCGAAACTGCGTGAACTGCGCGAGCGGGGCGGTGTGGGCGAGGTGTGTGGCTGGGTGTTCGACGCCGATGGCGTGCTCTTGCCCTCTCCTTCCAACCAACGCCATGCCGGCCCGCGTCTGCCCGATCCGAGCCAGACCACGGTGGTGGGAATTGCCATGGGCGAGCGCAAGCGTGCGGCCATCAGAGCCGGTTTGAGGGGCAAGCTTTTCTCCGTCTTCATGACGGACGAGCGCACCGCCCGCTGGCTCGTCAACCACCCCTGAGTCGCGTCATCCCGTCATCTCCCAACTTGACGTATGTCATGAGGCGTGAGTAACTGCTCAACAAACGAGCATTTGCCCAACGCGGCACGCCACATGTCTGGGAGGACATCGATGAACAAGCTTCTCGCCCTGACGGCCGTCTCCACGCTCGCGCTCACCGGCGCGGCGCTGGCTGACACGGTCACGATCGCCACCGTCAACAACGGTGACATGATCCGAATGCAGAAGCTGACGGACGACTTCACCGCCAAGAATCCAGACATCGAACTGGAGTGGGTGACGCTGGAGGAGAACATCCTGCGCCAGCGCGTCACCCAGGACATCGCCACCCGCGGCGGTCAGTTCGATGTGATGACCATCGGCACCTACGAAGTCCCGATTTGGGCCAACGCCGGCTGGCTCAAACCTTTGGACAATCTTGGCGACGACTACGATGTGGACGACATCTTGCCGCCAATCCGGGCCGGCCTGTCCGTGGATGGCACGCTCTACGCCGCACCCTTCTACGGCGAAAGCTCCATGATCATGTACCGCACCGACCTGTTCGACGAGGCGGGACTTGAGATGCCCGAGGAGCCCACATGGGACTTCGTGGCGGACGCTGCCCGCGCCCTCACCGACAAGGACAACGAGATCTACGGCGTGTGCCTGCGGGGCAAAGCCGGCTGGGGCGAAAACGTCGCCTTCCTCACCGCCACCGCCAACTCGTTCGGTGCACGCTGGTTCGATGAAGAGTGGACCCCGCAGTTCGACAGCCCCGCGTGGAAAGAAACGCTGCAGTTCTACGTGGATCTGATGAACGATGCTGGCCCTCCTGGCGCCTCCTCCAATGGCTTCAACGAGAACCTTGCGCTCTTCCAGCAGGGCAAGTGCGCCATGTGGATCGACGCCACCGTCGCCGCCTCCTTCGTGACCAACCCGGACGATTCCGCTGTGGCCGACAAAGTGGGCTTCGCCTTGGCGCCGGACACCGGCAAAGGCAAGCGCGGCAACTGGCTCTGGGCCTGGTCTCTCGCCATTCCTCAAAGCACGGATGTGCCTGAAGCGGCTGAGAAATTCGTTGCCTGGGCCACCTCCAAGGGCTACACGCAGCTGGTGGCGGAGAACGAAGGCTGGGCCAACGTGCCCCCAGGCACCCGCCAGTCCCTTTACGACAATCCTGAGTATCAGGCCGTGCCGTTTGCGGACATGACGCTGCGGTCCATCAACTCTGCCGACCCCACCAACCCGACCGTGGATCCGGTGCCTTACACAGGCGTCCAGTTCGTCGCGATCCCCGAGTTCCAGGGGATGGCAACGGCGGTGGGCCAGCAGTTTGCCGCCGCCCTTGCGGGGCAAGTGTCGGTGGACCAGGCCCTCTCGAGCGCCCAGCAGATTGTCTCGCGCGAAATGCGCAAGGCCGGCTACCCCAAATAAGCCCCAGGGCGGGCGTCCTGCGCCCGCCCCGCCTTCGCTGCATGGTTCGCGGTCGAGCCTGACGCCCGGCCGCCTCTCCCGGAGCCGCCCCAGGAGCCGCCGATGGCCACCCAACAAACGCGCAACACCGCCCGTGCCATGATGGCACCGTCGGTCATCCTCCTTCTCATCTGGATGATCGTGCCGCTGGCGATGACGCTTTACTTCTCCACGCTGCGCTACAACCTGTTGTCGCCTGGAACAGGCTTCATCGGTTTCACCAACTACGAATTCTTCCTCACCGACCCCGCCTTCTTCGACGCCCTCTTCAACACACTTTATCTGGTCGTCGGCGTTCTGTTGATCTCGGTGATTGGCGGCATCTTGATGGCGCTGTTGCTGGACCAGCCGTTTTGGGGCCGCGGCATTGTCAGGCTCCTTGCCATCGCGCCCTTCTTCGTCATGCCCACCGTGTCGGCGCTGGTGTGGAAGAACATGTTCATGAACCCTGTCTCAGGGCTGTTTGCCGACATTGCCAAGCTCTTTGGGATGCAACCCATAGACTTCCTGGCAGAAATTCCGTTGACGTCCATCACCCTCATCGTGGGCTGGCAATGGCTGCCATTCGCCACACTGATCTTGCTGACCTCGTTGCAATCGCTGGACTCTGAGCAAAACGAGGCGGCGGAGATGGACGGCGCAAACTTCTTCTCGCGCTTTTTCTACATCATCCTGCCGCATATGGCGCGGGCGATCACCGTCGTCATCTTGATCCAGACGATCTTTCTTTTGTCCATCTTCGCCGAAATCCTCGTGACCACGAACGGCGGGCCGGGCACAGCATCCACCAACCTGACCTATCTCGTCTACGTCCAAGCCCTCCTCCAGTTCGACGTGGGCGGCGCATCGGCGGGCGGCATTGTCGCGGTGGTCCTGGCGAACATCGTCGCGATCTTCCTCATCCGCATCGTCGGCAAGAACATCGAGGCCTGACATGGCACGCGCGATCAGCACCCGCAGGAAGATCGGCTTCACCATCCTTGCATGGACCGTCGGCTTCCTGATCTTCTTCCCCATCCTTTGGACGATCCTCACATCGTTCAAAACGGAGGCAGAAGCCATCGCCTCTCCACCCTCGTTCCTATTCTTTGAGTGGACGACGGAGAACTACACAGAAGTGCAGGAGCGGTCGGGCTACTTCCGCTTCTTCCTCAACTCGGTGATCATCTCGGTGGGCTCCACGGTGCTCGGCCTCATCATCGCCGTGCCTGCGGCCTGGGCGATGGCCTTCTCCCCCACCCCGCAGACCAAGAATATCTTGATGTGGATGCTGTCCACCAAGATGCTCCCCGCAGTGGGTGTCTTGGTGCCCATCTACCTCATTTTCCGTGACTGGGGTTTGTTGGACACCCGACTGGGCCTCACCATGGTCCTCACCATGGTCAATCTTCCCATCATCATCTGGATGCTCTTCACCTACTTCAAGGAGATTCCCGGGGAGATTTTGGAAGCGAGCCGCATGGATGGGGCGACCCTGCGCAACGAGATCATCTATGTCCTGGTGCCGATGGCAGTGCCGGGCATTGCCTCGACGCTTCTTCTCAACATCATCCTGGCATGGAACGAGGCGTTCTGGACGTTGAACCTGACTGCGGCCAAGGCAGCACCGCTGACCGCCTTCATCGCCTCCTACTCATCGCCCGAGGGGCTGTTCTACGCCAAGCTTTCCGCCGCTTCCACGCTCGCCATCGCGCCAATCTTGATCCTTGGTTGGCTGTCGCAGCGCCAGCTTGTGCGGGGCCTCACATTCGGAGCCGTCAAATGATCGCGTGTCACAAGATTTCGGGAGCCGCGTAGCACCATGGGCAAGATCACACTTACCAACGTCCACAAGGCGTTCGGCGCCACGGTCATCATCCCGGACATCAACCTCACCATCGAAGACGGCGAGTTCTGTGTCTTCGTCGGCCCGTCCGGCTGCGGCAAGTCCACCTTGCTGCGGCTGATCGCGGGGCTTGAGGACACCACCTCAGGACACATCGAGATCGACGGACGGGATGTCACGCGCGAGTCGCCCGCCAAACGCGGCCTTGCGATGGTGTTCCAGTCCTACGCTCTTTATCCGCACATGAGCGTGGCCAAGAACATCGCCTTCCCCCTCAAGATGGCGGGGATGGACAAGGCCGAGGCCGACAAACGTGTGCACCAGGCGGCCGAAATCCTTGCCCTCACCCCTTACCTCGACCGGCGGCCCGGTCAGCTCTCCGGCGGCCAACGCCAGCGTGTGGCCATCGGCCGTGCCATTGTGCGAGAGCCTGCCGCCTTCTTGTTCGACGAACCGCTGTCGAACCTTGATGCGGCTTTGCGCGTGGGCATGCGCACGGAATTGACAGAGCTTCACCAGCACCTTGCCACCACCATGATCTACGTCACCCACGACCAGGTGGAAGCCATGACCATGGCCGACAAAATCGTCGTGCTGCGGGCCGGCAACATCGAGCAGGTGGGCTCCCCGCTGGACCTTTATCGCAGCCCCGCGAACGAGTTCGTGGCCGGCTTCATCGGCAGCCCACGCATGAACATCCTGCCGGGGTCCGCCCTTGGCGCCGACTGCGCCAAAGCGGGCATCCGCCCCGAACACCTCAACATCTCGCGCGAACCTGTGGATGGGCCTGATGTTCTCAAAGGCGTGGCTGGGGTGACTGAACATCTGGGGTCGGACACCTTCGTGCGGGTCAACCTCAACCCCGAGACCCAAATCATGGCCCGCGCCACGGGCGAGTTTCCCGTCAGTGCGGGCGATGAGGTGTGGCTGCAGCCCCAGGCTGACAAACTTCACCGGTTCGGCGCGGATGGGCTGACCATGTAGCGGTGCCCCGTGTCCGATCCCACGCGGCTTTCGCTCGCCCACCTGGGGAGCCTCCCCAACGGTGTCGGCAGGCCGGCCTACAGACGCGAAGACCTGACCCCGGGCATCGTCCACTTCGGCGTTGGCAACTTCCACCGCGCCCATCAGGCGGTCTACCTCGACCGGCTGATGAACCAAGGCCTTGCCCACGACTACGCCATTGTCGGCGTCGGGACGCGGCCCGGCGATGCGGCGGTGGTCGACGCCCTCACCCCCCAGGACTGTCTGACCACGGTCGTTGAACAAAGCGCACAGGCCTCATCGGCCCGCATCACCGGTGTGATGACGCAGATGATCGGACCCGGTCACACCGGTGCCATCATCGACGCCCTCGCCGATCCGCGCACACGCATCGTCTCCCTCACCATCACCGAAGGCGGCTACTTCATCGACCCTGCCACCGGAGCGTTCGATGCCGCCCACCCGGAGATTGTGGCCGACCGCGCGTCCTCGGCTGCCCCCCAGACCGTGTTCGGGCTGATTTTGGAAGGATTGGCCCGCCGCTGGCAAAACGGCACGCCCCCATTCGCCATCGCCTCATGCGACAACATCCCCCACAATGGGCACGTGGCGCGGGCCGCCGTCTCAGGCCTTGCCGCGCTGCGCGATCAGCATCTTGCCGCCCGCATCAACGCTGAGGTCGCCTTCCCCAGCAGCATGGTGGACAGGATCACCCCCGCAACGTCAGCGCGCGAACGGGCGTTGGTGCGCAGCGATTTCGGTGTTGCCGACAACTGGCCCGTGTTCTGCGAAGATTACATCCAGTGGGTGATGGAGGACGCCTTCCCCGCCGGCCGCCCGCCGCTGGAAGAGGCAGGCGTTACCTTCGTGGCGGACGTGTCGGCCCATGAAGCCATGAAAATCCGCATCCTAAACGGCGGCCACGCGGTCATCGCCTACCCCGCCGCCCTGATGGACATCGAGTACGCCCACGAGGCCATGGCGCATCCCCTCGTCTGCGCCTTCCTCAACGCGGTGGAGCGGGACGAAATCATCCCCCACGTTCCCGAAGTGCCTGGCACGGACCTCATCGCCTATCTCGCCAAGACCACATCGCGGTTCGCCAACCCTAAGGTGGCCGATACGGTCAGGCGGTTGTGCTTTGATGGATCGAACCGCCAGCCGAAGTTCATTGTCCCCAGCGTGCGTGACCGGTTGAGCGCTGGCGGCACCATTGACGGTCTTGCCCTGGTGTGCGCCCTTTGGTGCCGTTACTGCGCAGGCACCACCGACAGCCGCCAGGACATCGCCCCCAACGACCCAGACTGGGCCCGTCTCACAGCCCTTGCCCACACGGCGCGGGAGACACCCGCCGCATGGCTTCAGCAAGGCAACGTCTATGGCGACCTTGCTGAGAACGGCGCCTTCGCGGACGTTTTCGCTGCACACCTTGGCAAACTGTGGCAAGAGGGAACCGCAGCAACGTTGGACCAATTCCTCCACAGATGACCAAATCCCCGTTCGGGCTCATCATCTTCGACTGTGATGGTGTCCTGATCGACAGTGAGACCATCGCCCTTCAGGTGCTTCGCGAGGCTTTGGCGCAGGCCGGCCTATCGCTGGATCACGACACCGCCCAACGCCGCTTCCAAGGCCGTAGCCTAGCAAGCATGGTGGCCTCCGTCGCCGCCGACGGGGTGGACTTTCACGCGCAGCGTCGCGCCGACATGGCCGCCCGGTTGAAGGCGCGCTTCGTGGCCGACCTTGCGCCGGTGGAAGGCATGAGGGGGCTGATTGACGATCTCATCGCCCTTGGCGTTCCAGTGTGCGTGGCCTCCTCATCGGGCACGGAGCGATTGAATCACTCCCTTCACGTGGCAGGCCTCTTGGATCGTTTGGCCCCCCACGTGTTCAGCGCCGATCGTGTGACCAACGGCAAACCGGCGCCCGATCTCTTCTTCTACACGGCTGAGGCCATGGACGTCGCGCCGAACCGCTGCGTTGTGGTGGAGGACAGTTTGCCGGGCATCAAAGCCGGCCTTGCCGCGGGGATGGAGACCATCGGGTTTGCCGCCGCCTCCCACGCCACAGGTGAAAGCTACCGTCAAACCCTTGCAGATACAGGCGTGCGCGTTGTCACCAGCGTTGCATCCCTTCGCGCCCTGCTGCTCCCCAAAACGCCTGCACCACAAGGCTAAAGCCGCCGCTTGACGAAGCCGAAGATGCGCCGCCGCGAGCGTCGACGACCCGCTCCCGCCTCCGGCCGCTGCGCATCTTCGTGGCTGCCTTCACCCAACCGCTCGCCGCGCCAAAGCGGAAACACAGGCGGCTAAGGCATGACAAGAAACCGATTTTCATGTACAAGAACACAAAATATCGATTTCATGAACCAAGGCGGAGGGTTCATTGCCTGCGGGCGGGTGTGGACGCAAAGCTGTGATGAGACAGGCCATGCCACATTTTGCCTGACGACGCCCTAGATACCGGTACGGGCGACCCTCGCGCGGACTGCTTGCGCCCGTCGCCCCGTTCATGAAAAAACCGACGCGCCTTTGGGCCGGCAAACGTGGAGATCAGATCGGGTGGCGACGCAACGTGGATAAACTGACCCCTCCCGATCCCGGCGTATCTGCAACGCAGAAGGTGGTGGACGCCCTGCGCAAGATGATCGTCACCGGTGAAATTGCCCCTGGCGCCAAGCTCAAGATCGAGGATCTGAAGTCGACCTTGGAGACGGGCGCCTCCCCCATCAGGGAAGCGCTCAGCCTCCTCACCTCCGACCAGCTTGTGGAACGGCTCGACCAGCGCGGCTTTCGCGCCGCCCCTGCAAGTCGCGCCCACTTTGAAGAAATACTGGTCCTGCGCTGCCACCTGGAAGGGCTTGCCCTGCGCCGCAGCCTTGAACGGGCGGGCCGCGCCTGGGAAGAGACCGTGGTGCTGCGTCATCACGACCTGTCGCGCACATCACGCAAGGACACCGAAGCGTTCGAGGCGCGCCACAAGGCCTTTCACATGGCCCTGATCGCTGCGTGCGAAGCCCCCATCCTCCTTAGCTTTTGCAACAAGCTCTATGATCTCAACATCCGCTACCGGTATCTCGCCGGACGGTCCATCTCCTACGGCCGCCGCGACATCGCGCGCGAACACGCCGACATCATGACAGCGGCGGTGGACAGGGACGTGGAAACCGCGGTGAGCCGGCTGCTGCACCACTATGAACGCACAGGCAGTTTCCTCGCCGAAGCGTTGGACTAGCGCCTGCTTTCTCCGGTCGTCGTGTTTCAGAACGGGCCGATGGTGCTCTACCGGGCCGCTTCCGACCCAGCCTCTTTCAAGACAAGGTCGAAATCCACGCGCGAGTAAGGCCCGTCCACCGTCCCCGACAGCGCGAACCCGTCGGGGAATGAGCCTGCCGGCTGCGGTGCATAGCGCATCACGAGATCGGACCGCACGCCGAACACGGTGTCTTCGTCAAGGTAGGGGTCATCTTCGGGAAACACCTCCGTCACCAGCGGCTCGAACCCGTCCGCCTCCGCGATGAAGTGAAGGTGGGATGGCCGCCAAGGGTGCCGCCCCGCAGCATTCAGCAACAGCCCCACCGGCCCATCTGTCGGAACCGTATAGGGCACCGGCCGCACGGTGGTGTACGCGTACCGCCCATCGGCCCCTGTGGTGATCAGCGCGTGGAAGGAGTGGGTGTCCTGGTTCTCGTCCTGGCTGGAATAAAGGCCGTTTGGCGCAGTCTGCCAAATGTCCACCCGCGCCCCTTTGATGGGTTGCCCGTCCGTCCCGCGCACGACCCCTTCGACCAGCACCAAGTCCCCCTCCCAATCGCCCTTCATGTCTCCGCCAACAGGAAGCGGCGGCGCACCTGATACATGGAAAGGTCCGAGAACGCTGGAGCTTGTGGCTTCCGGCTGGGAATGAAGCATATCCACCAGCGATGACAGGCCCAACACATCCGACAGGAGCACGAATTCATCGCGCTCGGGTGTGGTGATCTCTGCCGCCCATCTCATAAACTTTAACGCCTCGCGCCACTCCTCATGGGTGAGGCGCGTTTCTCTTGCAAACGCATGAAGGTGTTCTGCCAGCTTCCCCATCACCTCCCGCAGTCTTGGGTCCGTGTCGGGCCCGAAGTAACTGACAAAGACATCCGTAATGTTTTCGGCCGTCACGGTCCGCATGGAAAGCTCCTAGGGTACGAGCGCGAGGCTCAGTTCTGGGAAGCGGATGAGGATGATGAGCACCACAAGCATCACCACCGCGAACGGGAACGCACCAACGAAGATGTCCTTCAAGCTGATGCGCTTATCGTCGAGTGTGGCTTTGATCACAAAACACGAGATCCCGAGCGGCGGCGTCAACAACCCGATCTCCGCCCCGACGACGGTGATGATGCCGAACCACACCAGGGACAGCCCCATGGGCTCCACCAGCGGCAAGAACAAGGGCACCACAATCAAGATGATGGACGCGGTGTCCAGCAGCGTGCCCAGAAAAATCATGAGCGCCACGTACATCGCCATCATCCAGAAGAAGCCGAGTTGATTCTCAACGAGGATCCGCTCCAGCTCGTTCGGAAGCCCCGCCATCCCCAACATGCGGCTATACATGGAGGCCGCTGTAATGAGGAAGAGAATGGCCGCCGTGATGTGCCCGGTCTCGATCAAGGCTTGCCAAAACAACTTCAGCGTCATGCGGCGCCGCGCAATGGCAATGAGGAGCCCTGCCGCCGATCCCGCTGCACCCGCCTCCACAGGCGTCAGCCAGCCGGTGTAGATGCCCCCCAGAACAATGGCGATAAGCCCCACGAGAGGCAGCGTCTTTTGTGCAATCTCGGTGGCGGACAGCGGCTCGAAGTCGCTGGCCGGTTTGCCGCCCACAAAGCGCGGCGTCAGCCGTCCCATCAAGAATATCGCGCCGATATAGGCAATGGCGAGCAAGATTCCGGGGATCACACCGGCCAGGAACATGTGCCCCACCGACTGCTCAGCCACAAACGAATAGATAATCAGCATCGCCGACGGCGGGATGATCATCCCCAAAACCGATGATCCCGCCACCACGCCGACGGCAAAGCGCGGGTTGTACCCATAGCGCAGCATCTGCGGCACGGAGACCTTGGAAAACACCGACGCTGAGGCAATGGACGAGCCCGTCACCGCGGCAAACCCTGCATTGGCCCCAACGGTCGCCATCCCGATCCCACCTTTGACGCGGCGGAATCCTGCGTTCAT
>JBCDCF010000013.1:0-16824 GCA_039182345.1 Pseudomonadota bacterium | reverse complement strand
GTCCACATGGCTGAACTCAAGGCACATGAAGCGCCCGCCGCGCTTCAAAACGCGCGCCGCCTCGGCCAGCGCCACCTCTCGCCGCGGCACATTGCGGATGCCAAAGGCGATGGTGTACGCGTCCGCCGATGCATCGGGCAAAGGCAGGCTTTCAGCGTTGGCATCGACGAAATGGATGGGGGTGCGTGGACGCAGCCGCCGCTCGTCTCTCGCCCGGCCGACGGTCAGCATTTCGGCGTTGATGTCACACACCGTGACGCTGCCATTGATCTCGACCGAACGGGCGATGCGAAAGGCGATGTCACCCGTGCCGCCGGCCACATCCACCACGTGGTAGGGTTTGCGCGGACGGCGTGGGGGCGCAAGCCAGGCCACCATGGCGTCCTTCCACGCCCGATGCATGCCCCCCGACATGGCATCGTTCATCAGGTCGTAGCGGCTTGCCACGGTGTCGAAGACGCGGTTGACGAGGCCCTGTTTTTCGTCGACGCGCACCTTGCGGTACCCGAAGGATGCCTCATCGCTCATGCTCGTGCCTTTCCGATCGTTGCCCGGTAGTCCTAGCCGGAACCTTGCGCGGGGACCATGGCCGCTCTCGTCGCAATGTCACCGTGCGGTGAGAAAGGCCTGTCATGCCTGAGTTGCCCGAGGTGGAAACCGTCAGGCGCGGTCTTGCCCCTGTGATGGAAGGGGCACGGATCGACGCTGTGCACCTGGCGCGGGCGGATCTGCGCTTTCCGTTTCCGCCAGCGTTCGGCGAGCGGCTGACAGGGCGCACCATCCTCACCCTCGGCCGCCGCGCCAAGTATCTTGTGGGAACACTGGACGACGGCGCAGCGCTGATCATGCACCTTGGCATGTCGGGGGCCTTCAGGGTGTGCGACGGTTCGCCCATCGGCACCTATCACTACGCCAAAGGCAAACTTGCCGCCCATGACCATGTGACGCTGACCCTTGGCACCAACCAAATTGTCTACAACGACCCGCGCCGCTTCGGCTTCATGACCCTTGCCGACCCGCCTGTGGAGGCACACCCCTACTTTGCCCATTTGGGGGTGGAGCCTGTGGCAGGAGCGCTGACGGCCGAGGGATTGGCCGCAGCCTTTGTTGGCAAGATCACGCCTTTGAAGGCGGCGCTGTTGGACCAGCGCATCATTGCAGGGCTCGGCAACATTTATGTGTGCGAGGCGCTGTGGCGAGCGCGCCTGTCACCACGCCGGCTGGCGGGGACGGTGCCGAGGCGGGACGGGTCGGCCGGTGAACGGGCACGCCGGCTGACGGACGCCATCATCGCGGTGATCGAAGAGGCCATCCTCGCCGGCGGTTCGTCCTTGCGCGACTATGTGGCCGCCGACGGGTCGCTGGGCCGCTTCCAGCACGCCTTTGCGGTCTATGGCCGGGAGGGCGACCCTTGCCGGCGCAATGTGTGCGGCGGGGTGATTGCCCGCATCGTCCAGTCCGGCCGATCCACCTTTTTCTGCCCCGCCTGCCAGCGTTAGCACATGTCCCGCTCGTTCTGGGTCAGAACGAGCGGAGAGGACATGCGCCAGACTTGAGTCGGGAGCCTGAACCGCTTCGGCGCCTAGCTCTGGGCTTGGAGCGCCTGTGCCTCGGGGGCAGGGCGCGCGGCAAGGGTGATGAGTTCGGCAAACTGAGGGGCGTCGCGCAACTGGTCCAACGCCTTTAAGAGCTGGCTGCGCAGGTGAGTGTCGAGGCTGTCTGCCGCCTCCGACGGATCAAGGCGTTTGACGGCAAGGAAAATGGCCGTCGCAAACACAAGGTCACGCTCGGGCAGGTAGCCTTGGCGGGTCCACCCCACCCCTTGCATCGCCCCCAGATGTAGCACCTCCTGGGAAAAGCGCGAGTTGGCAAGGAAAACGCCAAAGCCGAGGAACACGGCCGTCAGGTCGGTCAAGAACTCGTACTCGTCGGGCTCGCACACAGGGTCTTCGGGCGCGGCGGCGAGAAGATAGTGGGCAAGCTCATGCGCGAAGGTGGCAATGAGGTCCTGCGGGCGGTCCAGAAGGCGCGGGGCGTAGCTGATCTGAACGCCTTTTTCGCTCATGGCAAACTGCCCTGCCGGAGACGATGTCCGGATTGGCGCGATGACGCTACCTTCCGGGACAAGGCTTTGGGGGCCATTGTCGGCCACAAGATCCACCGGCCAGTCCGACAGGCCGCAATAGTCCTTCACGCTTTGGAACAGGCGCTCGGCGAGCGCATGTCCCTTCTCGCCCTCGATGGGGAAAAAGCCTGGCTTGGGGAGCACCAGCTGGGAGCGGTGAAATTCACCACCCCCGCCGAAATGGCGCATCAGCCAGGTGAAGTTATCAAGATGCCAGGCGGCAGTGTCTTCGTCGAGAAATGGGGTTTTACGAAACGGCCACATCGATCCAATCCATAAGCAACACTATGGCTGTCATATGGGGACGCTTGGCCGTCGCGCATCATAGGAATTCGAAGTCAGTCTTGGCGACGTCGGCCTCCGTCAGCCCCGCCAGAAGGACCGCCAGCGTGCCATCGTAGTAGATCTTGAGGCCCTCGTCGTCGTTGCGGAACGACAGGTCGCTGTATTGTCCAAACAAGAAGTCGCCTTGGAAGACGATGGTGTCCTCGCCGCTGACGAAGTCGAGCACGATGTCGGTCTTGCCTCTGCTGCTGATGACGAAGTCGTCGTCGCCTTCACCGCCGGTCAACTCGTTGCGGCCGCTGTCACCTTTGAGGTAGTCGTTGCCATCGCCGCCAAACAGGCTGTCGTTGCCGCCATCGCCAAACAGGGCGTCGCGGCCGTCACCCCCTTCAAGGAGGTCATTGCCGCCCTCGCCGTTCAGGAAGTCGCGGCCGTTTTCGCCCTTCAGAACGTCGTTGCCGGTGCCGCCCACGAGAAGGTCGGAGCCATTGCCGCCGAGGATCAGGTCATCGTTGGCATCACCGAAAAGGCCGTCATCGCCTTTGCGTCCGTTGATGGTGTCATCACCGCCTTTGCCGCGGGCTTCGTCATCGCCTGAGCCGCCTTGCAGCCTGTCGGGCTCGGGCGTGCCGATCAACAGACGGCCGGGCTCCTGCAACAGCTGCAAGGCCGGGTCGAACCGCTCGATCACAGAGGGGCCCGTGTTGGGCTCCGGCTCGGTGGGTGCTTCGCCGGCAGGGCCACCAGTGTCGCTGGAGAGGTCGATGGTCATGTCGGTGAAGACCGCCTGCTCGACGTTGCGCACCTTGTCGGTGCCGTCCAGCTTGTCGCCCCCGGTTTGGGAGATGATGTAAAGACCCTTGCCGTTGTCGGTGATCGTATAATCGGTGGATACCGAGTTGTAGATCGCCTGGTCCAGCCCGTCGCCGCCGTCGATCTTGTCGTTGCCTTCATTGCCGGCCAGCGTATCGTCGCCAGCAAAGCCGCTGATGAAGTCGCCCGCCGTGCCACCGGAGATGATGTCGGCCACATCGCGGCCAATGTAAAAGGCAGGGTCGCCGAAGTGGTCGGACGTCGGCGCCTTCTTGTCGGTGACCTCCGAATCCACATCCACAAGGATGACGACGGAGTTTCTGTCCATCTGGTCATAGTAGATGGACTGGGGGATCCGCATGGCGGCGGAGATATAGTTTTCCACGTGGTGGGCGGTGGTGTCGCTGTAGGGGTTGAACAGCGGGAAGGCAAAGTCGCTGCTGGCGTAGGTTTCGTCGAACCAGACGACGTTGTTTGTGGCCGAAGCAAAGTCCGGCTGGGCGGAGGACAAGGGCGTCTCGCGCTCCACCGCCTTGAACACCCAGTCATCCTCAAAGCCGATATTGAGGACATCGGCGTCTTTGAAGATTTCGGGGCTGGCGAAGGCCACGTAGGTGGCATCGGCAAAGTCACCATAGTCGACCGACGTGTCGTCGGTGATCTCCACGGTGTTGCTGGCGGCAAGGTTTTGCAGCTCGTTGACGGCGGCAGCACCCAGGCTGTGGCCGGTCACGAAGACATCGGCGATGCCGTTCGCGGAAATGTAATCGGACACCGACTCCAAGAGCGGTGCAAAGTTCTTCACGAAGGAATCGAAGTTGATGATTTCCGGGTACAAAATATAGTCGGCCACCGAATCGGTGCCCCGGAAAGAAATGGTGAGCGAATCGCCGTTTTGCAGGACCCGCGCATATCCCAAAAAGGCCGACGAGAGACCGGTTTCGTAGTAATTGCCTTGAAACGACCCTCGCGTCGTGCTGCCTTCAAAGCCGAGATCATCGGCCAGCAGCGTCGTCCAGCCCGCAGGCGCGTCCTCGTTGGCATACGCTGAATCGGCCAGTTCCGCGAGGGTGACGACCTCGTCCGCCTGGAGGTCGCCGAAAGCAAACAGTCCCATGTGTCTCCCCCTAATGCTGCAACTAGGAGGCGCTTATGGATGGGCCTGGACGCACTTTCAAATTAACTCGACCGGTAATGACAACTTTTTTGTGAGGGCCGCGGTCGGCGCCTGACTGAGGGTGGGATCGCGGGCTTATTGTCAGTGGCGGAAGTGGCGCATGCCCGTGGTGACCATGGCCATGCCATGCCTGTCGGCGGCATCGATCACCTCTTGGTCCCGGCGCGATCCGCCCGGTTGGATGACGGCTGTGGCGCCAGCCTCGGCAATCACCTCAAGCCCATCGGGGAAGGGAAAGAAGGCGTCGGATGCGGCCACCGATCCGACGGTGCGCGGTGTGCCCTCGCCAGCATCCTTAGCGGCATCGGCGGCTTTCCAGGCGGCGATGCGTGCCGCATCCACACGGCTCATCTGGCCGGCGCCCACCCCCACCGTCGCGCCGTTCTTGGCAAACACAATGGCGTTGGATTTGACATGCCTGATCGCGCGCCAGGCAAAGCGAAGGTCACGCCACTCCGCCTCGGTGGGTTCGCGTTGGGTGACGACCTTCACGGCGTCCTCGTCAAGGGCTGCCGTATCGGTGTCCTGCACCAGAAAGCCGCCCGCGACGGTGTGGATCATCCGTGACGGGCGGACGGCATCCTCACCCGTCAGGAGGATGCGAAGGTTGGATTTGGCGGCAAGGATCTGAAGCGCTTCGTTAGAGGCGGACGGTGCGATCAGCACCTCGGTGAACACCTCTGCAATGGCGCGGGCGGCATCGGCGTCCAACGTGCGCGTCAGTGCAACGACGCCGCCGAAGGCTGAGACCGTGTCGCAACGGAAGGCACCGCGGTAGGCAAGACCCGGCGTCTCGGCGACGGCAATCCCGCACGGATTGGCGTGCTTGACGATGACGCATGCGCAGCGGTCCGAGAAGTCTGCGGCGGCGGCAAAGGCCGCATCGGCGTCGGCAATGTTGTTGTAGGAGAGGGCTTTGCCCTGCACAGGCGTTGCCGCTGCAAGGCCCTCGCCCCCAGGCATCCCATAAAGGGCGGCGCTTTGGTGGGGGTTTTCGCCATAGCGCATGGTGGCGGTCTTGCGGCCACCGACGGCAAAATAGGCGCGATGGTCGATGGCGTCTTCGCCGGCCGCGTCCGCCTCATCGCCCAGCCAGCCGGCAATGGCGGCATCGTAGCTTGCAAGCCTTGCAAAGGCTTTGGCGGCAAGGGCCCTGCGCATAGCTTCAGGCACCGTGCCGTTGCCGGCCTCCAGCGCGTCGGCAACGGGGCCATAGTCCTCTGGGTCGACGATGACGATGACGTGGCGGTGGTTCTTGGCGGCGGCGCGCGTCATGGTCGGCCCGCCCACATCGATGGTTTCCACCAAATCGGCATAGCTGCGCCCTTCGGACAGGGCGGCCTCGAACGGATAAAGGTTACTGACGAGAAGGCCGATGGGGGCAATGTCGGCGCTGTCGAGGGCGCTGGCGTGGGCGGTGTTGTCGAGGTCGGCAAGGAGACCGCCGTGGATGGCCGGGTGGAGCGTTTTCACACGCCCGTCCAGCATTTCTGGAAACCCTGTCAGGCTTGCCACATCCGTTACCGCAAGGCCGGCCTGTTGCAGGGCCTTGCTGGTGCCGCCTGTGGACACGAGCTCGACACCCATGTGGGCGAGCCTTTTGGCAAACCCGTCGAGGTCCTGTTTGTCGAACACCGACAAGACGGCGCGGCGAAGTGGCTGCATTGTGGGCTCTCCGGTCAGGACGGGTCGTTGCGGGCGGCAAGGGCCCCTTCATGGCGTGCGAAATGCCAGCGCGCCACCTCGTCGGTCAACGCATCCCCATTGAGGACGAGTTGCATGGTGCGGCGGACGGCGCGCGGGCCCACAAGGACGACGCTTTCCTCCACAGCCACCGGCGGGCCCTCGTCCACCGCAAACACCCAGATGGCCCCGTCCGGCAAGGCGATCACCGCCTGTCTGCGCGACCGGTCGAGCCGCACTTTGAGCGCGGGATGAAGGTGAAAGCGGATGGCGTAGGGTTTGCGGTCAAGCCGCCCCTCGCCGACAATCTTGTCCATCCCGTCCACGGCCAGTCCGTCGGGGGAGAGTTGGATCTCCCGGTGGTGGGTGATGCCGAAAGCGCTGCGATAGCCATCATGGCTGGCGCTGACGAAGGCGCCCTCCCGCTCAACGCTCACCACCCGCGGGCCGTCATAAAGGGCAGGGCCGAGGAGGCGGGTGAGGGGCCACGTGGTCAAGACCTTGGCGCTTGAGGTGTCGGCTATGGCAAGGGTGGACTGGGCCGCCGTTGCCCGTGCAGCGCCGAGCCACGCCGGCCGTGCCCGTTGCAAGGCCCCGCAGGATACGACGATCCGCTGCGTCCCATGGGCGAAGGCGAAGGAGAGGGCGCCCGCACACGCTTCGGCCGAAAATCCTGGCGGAGGGACGGTGCCGGTATCCATCAACAGCGCCGTCTCGCCCGCTTCCATGCGCTGATAGCCGCTATAGCGGGCATTGGACGTCGGCGTGCCAGCCACATCGTCATAGGAGAGGAGCGCGTCGATCCGCTCGCCATCCACATGGCCGGCGCCGTTGAAGGGGGCGAACGTGCCATCGCCCAGCCTGAAGAAGCGCAGCATCGGGTGCATCCTGTCCACCGCTTCGTCGATGCTGGCGGGGATCGGCACCTGCCGCCGGGCAAGGGCCTCGCGAAGGGGCACAAGGTGGTCCAGCGCCTTCACAAGCGCTTCGGGATTGCGCGAGACGTGACCGCCGTCGGGCAGGATTTGCACCGACAGCTCCTCACCCACAATGGCCAGCATACGCTTCATCAGGCGCAACTGGTCGGCCACCACAATGCCCGACATGGCAAGGATGGCGGCGATGGTGAGCCTCTGCGGGCTGTGGGGCATCAGGGCGACGGCGCGCTCCAGCCGGCGCATGTGGGCCGACAGGGTGCGCATATAAAGCTGGCGAAAGCCTGGCTCTGCCCCGTTGAGGAGGAGGGGGGATTGGACCAGGAACGCCATCAGTCTGTGGGCGGCAACGCTCGGCTCCTGTGCGATGGCGCCTGTGGCCGAACGTGAGGCCAGCCACTCCTCAAACAAGGCGCGGGCGTTGGAGGAAGAGAGTTCTGAGGCGCTCGCCTCGAGGTGGACAAGCCAGTCGAAGCTGTGGAGCGCCCGCGCCCAAGCCTCCGACGGGGGCGTGTGGGAAAACGGCGATCCGCCGGAGACATCCACCACCTGCCCCGCCAGTGCGAACACGCCTGAATAGATGTCGGCCGCAATGGCTGCATCCGCCTCTTGCATGGTTTCGGGCGCGAAGTGGATGCGGCTCGGCACCGTCACCACCGAGCGGCGCCACAAGATCACTGAAAGGCCGGCGACAAGCCGCGCCCCCATCCGCTTCACAACAAGCCTAAGGAGGCTTGAAAGGCTGGTGTCGCGGGACTTTGCCACGTCAGCGCCGCCGCACGCGTGACGCCGCGCGGCAGGGCGCCGCCTGCCGGTGCGTTGGGGTTTGGATCAGCCGTGTTGCGTCAGTGCCCATGGGGGTGAGGTTTTGCGCCGGAGCGGGGTGGCTCTGCAATCCCTCCCGTCCGATGGCAGAGCCCCTTCCGGTGGGATTGTGCACCACTTCCCGACCACCAGCGTGCCGCGGCGCCTACTGTTTGCGCAGACGCGCGGCAAAGAAGCCGTCAAGCCCTGTCGGCCCGGCGTCATCGCTGGCGCCATCGCCGGCACTCATGAAGGGGAGGGTGCGCAAGTAGCCCTCATCGGTGGCAAAGGGGCCCACCTCTGCCGCGGTGATGGGATCGTGCGTCAGGCCGGTGTGCTGCGCGGCGCGGGCGGCCTGGGCCTCGCCCTCTTCCGGCTCAAGCGAGCAGGTGGCGTAGACAAGAACGCCCCCTGGCGCCACACGCTCCACCGCAGCGTCCAGAAGCCGCGCCTGCACTTTGGCAAGGCTTTCGATGTCGCGCATGGACTTTGCCCAGGCAACATCAGGATGGCGGCGCAGTGTGCCTGTGGACGAGCAAGGGGCGTCCAGGAGAACGGCGTCGAAGGTGCCCGTGGCGTCGGCAGCGTCGGCGACCAGGATGGTGACATGATCGCTCAGGCGCGTGCGCTGAAGGTTTTCGGCAAGGCGTTCGGCCCGTTCAGGGTTCGCTTCCACGGCGGTGACCATGGCGCCGGCGCTTGCAAGCTGCATGGTTTTCCCGCCTGGGGCGGCGCAAAGGTCGAGCACCGTCTTGCCTGCCACATCGCCAAGGAGGCGGGCGGGGAGCTGGGCTGCCCAATCCTGCACCCAGAACGCGCCCTCGTCATAGCCGTCGAGGGCGGCCACATCCTGCGGGGTGAGACGCAGCCCGCCGGTGGGCAATGAAACTCCCTCACACGGCGGTTTCGCGCCCGGGGCAAGGGCAAGGTCCAAAGGCGGCTCCTGTCGGTGCGCCTCGGCGATGGCCTTTGCGGCGTCAGCGCCATAATGGGCGCGCCAGCGGGCCCACAGCCACGGGGGTGTGTTGGCCTCCTCAGGCAGGCGGGCCAGAAGATCGTCCCGCTCGCGGATCAACCTGCGCAGGACCGCATTGGCAAGGCCTGCGAACCCGCCTGTCGACCCATCTCGCTTCAGGATTGCCACACCGGCGTTGACCGCGGAATGGTCGGCCTGGCGCATGAACAAGAGCTGCGCTGCCGACATCCTGAGGACGGCGCGCACGAAGGCCGCCTTCTTGGGCAGCGCCTTGTTCATCAGTTGGGACAGGCACCAGTCGATATCGCCGCGCCTGCGGATGGTGGTGCGCACAATGGCGCGGGCAAACGCGCTGTCGCGGCCATCAAGGCCTTGGCCGAGGCTGTCGAGTGCGGTCTGGAGCGTGGCGCCATCATCGGTGATGGCGGCAATGGCTTCGGCGGCGGCGTAACGCGCGGGCGTGCCGTCGCCTGGCGCGGCACCCTTGCGGCGCCGCGCGGGCTGGGGACGTGGCAAGGTGGCTCTACCCCCAGGGACCGCCGGCGCGGCGGCCCGATGTGTCGGAGCCGCCCCAGGGCCCGCTCGCCCCGGTCAGGCTGGCGGGGTTTGCCTGCATTTCCGCGGCATACTCGCGCAACAGCGCAATCCTCTTGGCGGTGTTGGGGTGGGTGGAGAACAGCCCGTCGAGCCGGGCGCCCGACAGCGGGTTGATGATGAACATGTGCGCCGTCGCCGGCACAGCCTCAGCCTCCTCGTTGGGAATGCTGCGGCCACGCTCAAGCTTGCTCAGCGCGGAGGCAAGCCACAAAGGCTGACCGCAGATCTCCCCGCCGAGGCGATCGGCGGAGTACTCGCGCGTGCGGCTGATGGCCATCTGCACCACCATTGCCGCAAGGGGCGCGATGATCATGGTGAGGAGGAGGCCCACCATCCCCAAAGGATTGTTGCGGTTGCCCCCGAACAGAAACGCAAAGTTGGCGAGCATGGAGATGGCGCCAGCGATGGTGGCGGTGATCGTCATGATCAGCGTGTCGCGGTTTTTCACGTGTGCCAGCTCGTGGGCCATGACGCCGGCAATCTCTTCGCGGTTCATCAGCTGCAAGAGGCCGCGCGTGGCGGCAACGGCCGCATTGTCGGGGTTGCGGCCTGTGGCAAAGGCGTTGGGCTGATCCTCATCCAGAATGTAGACGCGGGGCATCGGCAATTGTGCACGGGCCGCAAGCTCACGCACGATGCCGTAATACTCGGGCGCGGAGCGTTCATCCACCTCCCGCGCATGGTGCATTTTCAGGACGAGTTTGTCGGAATTCCAGTAGGCGAACAGGTTCATCGCCACGGCGGCGCCGAGGGCAATGAGCATGCCCGTGCCGCCGCCAATCATGAAGCCGACGCCCATGAAGAGGGCCGTCATGCCCGCCAGAAGGAGGGCCGTACGGAAAAAGTTCATCCAGTCTCTCGCGCATGAAGCAACTGTTCGTTGCCATGAATATTTGTATGCACGAGCGGTGCGGCAATAGTACGCCTGGGACGGGGCCCACTCTGCCGCGCTTAAGGCGAAGGAATTTGCGCCTAGGCGGCGCCTTCGCTCTCCGCTGCCGGCTCCCAGCGCAGGACCACGAATTTGCGCCTGTTGAAGAGGCTGCCGATGGGGCCGAGTGAGATGGTCTTGATGGGCTTGGCGCCGACGCCCTGGTAGACGCGCATGGCCGCATCGGCGGTGATGCTCGCCTCCGTGCGCCAGGCTTTCTTCTTGCGGCGCACCACCTCGTTGCCGAGCCAGCGCAGAAGGCCTGTGCCAATGCCACGGCCCCGTGCGATGGGGTCCACCTTGAAGCCTTCAAGATAAAGCTCGTCGGCGCGGCCGCGCTTCAGCGTGGCAAGGGTCAACAGATAGCGCCCCGTCCCGTTCACGGCGCCAAAATGGTCCCGAAAGCGCGACCATTGGGGCCAGACAGAGCCTTCACCGTCCATCCTGTAAGAGATGCAGCCGGCAATCTCGCCATTGACGAGGGCAATGCAGATCCTGTCCTGGCGGGTGCGGTGGCCGATGACCTCCTGGCGCACCTCAGGCAGGCCGATGACGCGGTTGAGGGTGGCGCGCTGGGCCACCGAGTAGCGGGCCGCATCTTCGGCAAGATTGTCCGGCACGGGCGACACAAGCATCCAGTCACCCCCTTGGGCGACGATGCATTCGGCAGGCACGGCGGCATGGGTCTCAACAGTCATGGTGCGCCTTTCTGCCCAAGCGGCAAGCAACGTCAACCCCTCAACTGCCCTCAATTCCCGCAAAACTGCAACTCAAAGCTGCCAACGGCCTTGCGCGGTGCGAAAAAGCGACGCCACCGCCTCCGCCAGGCGCCTTTGATTAGCGAACGTTGGAAATTAAGGGGTTTCGCCATCAGCGGCGTCCCGCGCCATGGCCAGCAAGGCCTCCCGGGTGAGGGAGAACTCACTGTCGCGCCAGCGGGTGATCAGCGCGTGGAGCGTGTTGCCAAGGCGCGGACCTTCGGGGATGCCAACGGCCATGAGATCCTCGCCCGAGATGGGCGGGACGGGGCGGGCCCAGCGCCTCGCCTCTACGATGAGGTGGGGCCAATCCACCACCACAATCCCGCGGGAGAGGGCGAGCATCAGCCCGTCGGCAAAGGTGTCGGGCCCATAGTCATAAAGAAGGTGTTTGACGTGGGGCACCGAGCGGGGCGGAAAGTGCTTGGCAGCCTCCAGCGCCGCAATGCCACGGGCGCGGTCCTTGCGCGACATTTTGAGTGCGTCGGCAAGGTAGGCGTAAGCGTCCGAATCGTACTGGCAAAGGGCCGCAAAGCCGAGGACGGGTGTTGGCGAGCGGCCTGCGCGCAGCTCAGCATCTGCAAGGGCGGCGTAGCTTGACGGGCTGAGGGGGCCTTTGGTGAAGGCAGCCAGAAAGCCGCCATCCACCATCACGGGGATCACCTCATTGGCGCGCGGCGCGCACAACAAGCGCATCATCTCGTTGTGCACGCGCTCGGCCGAAAGGTCCTTCAGCGTGTCCACATGGCGGTGGGCGGCGGCAAGGCCCAAGGGGTCCAAAGGGCCTTCGCCGTAGGCGGCATGCAGGCGAAAGAACCGCAAGATCCTGAGGCGATCTTCAAGGATGCGGGTATCGGCATCGCCGATGAAACGCACCCGCCTTGCCAGACAGTCCGCAAGGCCGCCCACGTAGTCGATGCCGGTCCCTTCCCTGTCGGCATAAAGGGCGTTGATGGTGAAGTCGCGCCGCTCCGCATCGCGCGCCCAGTCCTTGGTGAAGCGCACGGTGGCGCGTCTGCCGTCGGTGGTCATGTCTTCGCGCAGTGTCGTCACTTCAAACGGTTGGCCCGAGGCGACGACGGTCAATGTGCCGTGGGCGAGCCCTGTCTCGTGCACCCTGAGGCCGGCATTTTTTGACGCGGCAGCGACAGCGTCGGGCAAGGCGTCCGTCGCCACATCGATGTCGGCGACCGCCTCTCCCATCAAAGTGTTGCGCACCGCCCCGCCGACGATGCGCGCTTCACCGACGGTCTGAAGGGCGTCGAAGAGCTGGCCGAGGGCATCGCCCTTCAGCCAAATGGCGTCGAGGGCGAAGCGTTCACTCACTCCTGAAGCCGCCAGGGACGAGTTCGCCGTCCTTATACTGGGCCGGGACGTAGACGCCCGTACGTTCGCTGCCTGAGATGGCAAAGTAGACGAACCCTGCCACCACCAGCGCCCCGCCGATCAAGGTGAGGCTGAACTTTGCCGGCCCAAGGTCCGTGAAACGCGCACCGGCCGGCCCTCGGGTTGCGAGGCGGTAGACCAGGAACACCACGAACGGCAGGAGAAAGAGGACGATTTGCGTAATAACAACTCGGATCATTCTCGCCTTAGCCGTTCGTTCACCGCACGCAGGATCCCGGCGGTGACGCCCCAGATCCTGCGATCGCGATACATGATCTCGTAAAAACGCCTGGTGGTGCCGTTGTGGGAGACGGCCACCTGACGTTGGTTCGCAACGCTCATAACATGCCGCCACGGCGCGACAAATACGGATGACACCTCCCCCGGGTCGGGGACGAGGAGGGCCTTGCGTCGCACCAGGGCAAGGACAGGAACCACCCGAAACCCAGTGCGCGTCACATAGTGGTCCGCCCTGCCGATGACCTGGAGCGCATCGGTGGGAAGGGCGATTTCTTCAAACGCTTCGCGCAGGGCCGCATCGCGCGGCGTTTCGCCCTTTTCGATCTTCCCGCCGGGCAGCGCCACCTGTCCGGGATGGGCGGGAAGATGGGCCGCACGTTCGGTGAACACCAAGGACAGCGCCCCGTCCTCTCCGGCGGTGAGGGCAAGGAGGACGGCCGCATCGCGCGGCGGCGGCTCGTCCGCTGCGGGGGTGAGGTGCGGGTTGAGGGCATGGTCGCCATCGATGACACGCCCTGCCGAGGCGTCCTCCGCCGGGTCGAGGGCGGCCGCGCGCGACAAGATGTCAGCCAGCTCTCCATCGCAAGGGTTCGGCGGGGCAACGTGGATGTCCTCGCCGTCCGACCCTTTGGGGCGAATGCCAGCGGCCGTGGCGGACGCCTCGCCGTCGCGCTCAATCATGGGGCCGTCGTGGCGGGGTCATTGTCTGCGGCAAAGTCCTTTAAAGGGTCGAAGACGAAGTGGGCGCCAGCGCTCCAGATGCCGAACCGTTCCACGCCGTCCACCGTTTCCACGCGCGCAAGGTCCACAAGCTCCATGGCCGCCGCGCGGGTCAAGCGCGCGTCGAGGCCTCCACGCACACGCACATAGGGCTTCAAGCCCTCGGTGCCGACCTCGGTCTCGAACCTCAAGGGATGATCGGGCCCTATGGCGATCACGTCTCCGACATTGGTGCGTGCGGTGATGACGCGGGTCTCTCCCTCGCCTTCAACGGCGATTTCCACCGCCAAGAACGGGACATCGGCCACAGCGATGGTCACTTTTTCGACAGGGGTAACGAGGACGTAGGAGCCGTCGCCCTCACGCCGCAGGATGGAGGCGAACAGCCGGACAAGGCGCTCACGGTCGATTTTCGAGCCGTTATAATGCCATGAACCATCAGCCTGAATTTCCATGGGGATGGGGCCGCAATCGGGAGGGTCCCAGCGGTCCACCGGTGCCGCGCCACCGCCAAGCTCTTCGGCCCGTTTCAGGAGGGCGGCGAGCGCGCTCGTGGGGGCGCCATGCTTCCGATCGTCGCTGCCCGTCAAAGCCCACCCCCGCGGCGTTGCATGTTAAAGGGCGATGGTGAACCCTATTTAGGACGCATTCAATGCGCCTTGGCGATGCCCGCGGCGCGCGATCACCGTCACCATCGTCGACCATGAACAAATGGTTAGGCGACGCGAGCATGACGCTTGCATTTTATACAGAGCGGACGAATTGCGGCTGAGAGCCCGGAGGTTTGTATGAACGAGCTGAGCCCCATCGCGCGCCAAGACGACGAGGCGCTGGCCGCTGAGGCGGAGGCGGCAGTCGCACGGCTGCGCGAAGCCAAGGGCGAGGTGGACCGCGTCATCTTCGGCCAGAGTGACGTGGTCGAGCGCTCGCTCATTGCCGTCCTGTGCGGCGGTCATGCGCTGCTGGTGGGTGTGCCCGGCCTTGCCAAGACGAAGCTTGTGGCCACCCTCGGCACCGTCCTTGGCCTTCAGGAGCGGCGCATCCAGTTCACGCCTGACCTGATGCCATCGGACATTTTGGGCGCCGAAGTCTTGGAGCAGACCACAACGGGCGAGCGGGCGTTCCGCTTCATCGAGGGCCCGGTGTTCGCCCAGCTGATCATGGCGGACGAGATCAACCGTGCCTCGCCGCGCACACAGTCGGCCTTGCTGCAGGCCATGCAGGAAGGGTTTGTGACCATTGCCGGCAGCGCCCACACGTTGCCGACGCCCTTCCACGTCCTTGCCACCCAAAACCCGTTGGAGCAGGAGGGCACCTATCCGCTGCCCGAAGCCCAGCTCGACCGCTTCCTGATGCAGGTGGACGTTGACTATCCTGATCGCGAGGCAGAGCGCCGCATCCTGCTTGAGACGACAGGCGTTGAAGAGGCCGAGGCGCGCCCCGTCCTCACCCGCGACGAGTTGATGAGCCTTCAGACCCTCGTGCGGCGTCTGCCTTTGGGGGAGAGCGTGGTCGAGGCAATCCTGGATCTGGTGCGCGCAGCACGGCCTGACGATAACGAGGCCTATCGCGATCAGATCGCCTGGGGCCCTGGCCCGCGGGCAAGCCAGTCCTTGATGCTTGCCACCCGTGCCCGCGCGCTCCTTGACGGACGCCTTGCCCCCTCCCGCGAGGATGTGATTGCACTGGCCGAGCCTGTGCTCCAGCACCGTATGGCGCTCACCTATTCGGCGCGGGCGGACGGGAAGACCGTGCGCGGCATCATCGCCGAAATCGCGGCCAACCTTTAAGGCCGACGGGGCCATGTTCGAGCGTTTCAGGCGCGGGCCAGACACTGAGGAGGCCGCCTCGCCAGAGGTGGCGATGACGGCTGCCAAGGCGGCGGCTGCGAACCTGCCTGAGCTGCTTGTGGAGGCCAAGCGGGTTGCCGCCTCCGTGGCTGCGGGCTGGCATGGGCGTCGCCGGGCAGGCCCTGGCGAAACGTTCTGGCAGTACCGCCCTTTCGATTTCGGCGAGCCTGCGCGGCGGATCGATTGGCGCCGTTCGGCCCGCGACGACACCCTCCTCGTGCGCGAGCGTGAGTGGGAAGCCGCCCACACCGTCCTGTTGTGGGTGGACCGTACGGCCTCCATGCGCGCCCGCTCCCGTCTTGCCACCGCCTCCAAGGAGGAGCGCGCGGTGGTGCTCCTGCTTGCCCTTGCCGACCTCTTGGGGCGCGGCGGAGAGAGGATCGGCCTGATGGGCGGCCCGCCCGCAAGCGCCCGCCGCAACGCTGCCGACAGAATTGCCGAAACCCTTGCCGATCCCACCCTTGCCGCCAGCGACAGGCCCGACACAGGCGCCGTTCGCCGCCACAGCGACGTGGTGCTGATCGGCGATTTTCTGGATCCCATGGCGGACTGGGAGAGCACGTTCGGCGCGCTCGCCTCCCGCGGCGCCCGCGCCCATCTCGTCCAGGTGCTCGACCCTGTGGAGGAGCGCTTTCCCTTCGATGGGCGCACGCGCTTCGTGGACCCTGAATCAGGCCTTGCCTTCCTCGTGGGCAAGGCAGAGGCTTGGCGCACCGGCTATCAGGACACGTTGGCGGCCCACAAGACGGCCCTTCACAGGCAGGCGCGGCGGCTCGGATCATCGTTGATCGTCCACCATACCGATCGCTCCGCCGCCCCGGCGCTCCTTGCCTTGCGCGGCGCTTTCTCCGGCGAAAGGGACGGGGTCAAGTGAGCCGTCTCGCCCCCATCCCCCCACACGGAAGGACCCGGCCAGAATGACGAGCCTTGTCTTTGGCGCGCCGGCCGTGTTGTGGGCGCTTTTGCTCCTTCCGGTCCTGTGGTGGCTGCTGCGGGCGACCCCGCCGCGCCCGCGCGACGTGACCTTTGCGCCGACGCGCCTCCTGTTCCAGCTGATGAAGCGGGAGGAGACGCCCTCGCGCACGCCCTGGTGGCTGATGCTGATCCGTCTGATGCTGGCAGCGCTCGTCATATTGGCCCTTGCGCGGCCGGTGCTTCAGCCAGAACCGCCGACCGCCATCGGCAACGGTCCGCTCCTCATTGCCATTGACGACACCTTCGGCGCGGCGAGCGATTGGGACGCGCGCGTCACACGGGCCGAGCGGCTCATCGGCGAGGCCGAAGCGGCCGACCGTGCGGTCATCCTTGCCGGCACGGCCGACCCGTCCATGCCTTTGGTGGCGGGCACCCCGTCCGATGCGCGCGAAGTCTTGCGCAGCATGCGCCCGCAGCCCTGGCCAGCGCGGCGTGGTGCGTTCGCCGAACGGGTCGAGGGGCTTGAGCTCGGCGGTGCCGCTTGGCTTGCCGACGGCCTTGGCGGGGAGGGGGACGCCGCCTTCATGGCGGCCCTGGAAAGCGCGAGCGCGACCCCGTTGCGGGTGGTC
>JBCDCF010000012.1:0-17027 GCA_039182345.1 Pseudomonadota bacterium | reverse complement strand
GGCGACAGCACCACGTTGGACATCTCCAGGAGTTCTGCAGGCACGTTCGGCTCGTCAACGAACACGTCGAGCGCTGCCATACCAAGCCGGCCCTCCTTCAAAGCCGCCACCATCTCCACCTCGTCCACAGTGTTGCCACGGCCGATGGAGACAAGACCGCCTTCGGGGCCAAGGGCGTTCATCACCTCGCGACTGACGATCTTGTCCGTCCCCGTCCCAGGCACGATCACCACCAGATAGTCAGCGTACTCGGCCATTTTCGTGAGGTCGGCAAAGTAGGGGTAGGGCACGTGCTTTTGCTCTGAGCGGCCGTGATAGACCACCTGCATCTTGAAGGCCTGCGCGCGGCTGGCGATTTCCTTGCCGATGCGCCCAAGACCGAGGATGCCGAGGGTCTTACCCGTCAACTCGCCCGTCAAAGGGTAAGCGCCCTTCAACCAGTCGCCCCGGCGCACGTAGACGTCGGCAGCAACAATTTCGCGCACCATGGCAAGGAGGAGGCCCATGGTCACCTCCGCCACAGCATCATCGAGGACGCCGGGGGTGTTGGTGACGCGGATGCCCCGGCGCTTGCAATCGTCGGTGTCGATGGCGTCGTAACCGACACCGAAGGACGAGACAATTTCAAGGTTGGGCAGTTTGTCCAGGATGTGCGGCGGCGCCCCGGCGTGACCGTTGGTGGTCACACCGCGGATCTTCTCGCCCACCTCGGCAAGCATCCTGTCCTTGTCGTCCGCCTCATAGAGCTTGTGGACCGTGAAGTTGGCCTCAAGGTCCTCCATGATGGGCGGAGACATGGGGTTCAGCATCAAGATGTCGGCGGACATGACGGATCAAGCCGCGACGACGGTTTGACGCTGCTCGCCGAGACCTTCGATCCCCAGCGTCATCACATCGCCCACCTTCAGGAAGGTCGGCGGCTTCATGCCAAGGCCGACGCCGGGGGGCGTGCCTGTGGGGATCACATCGCCAGGCTTCAGAGTCATGAATTGCGACACGTGGGAAATCACCGTCGGCACGTTGAAGATCAGCGTGTTGGTGTTGCCGCGCTGGCGCTTCTCGCCGTTGACGTCGAGCCACATGGACAGGTTATGGGGGTCGCCCACTTCGTCCTTGGTGACGAGCCAGGGGCCGAGAGGGGCAAACGTGTCGTGGGACTTGCCCTTGGTCCACTGGCCGGAGCGCTTGTTCTGATAGTCCCTCTCGGACACATCGTTGAAGAGGGCAAAGCCTGCCACATAGTCCATGGCATCGGCCTCAGAGACGTACTTCGCCTCGCGTCCGATGATGATGGCAAGCTCCACCTCCCAGTCCAGCGCGACGGACCCGCGGGGCAGCTCCACATCGTCATTGGGGCCTGACAGAGAGGTGACGGCCTTGTGGAAGATGATCGGCTCTTCGGGGATCGCCGCCCCCGTCTCCGCCGCATGGTCGGAATAGTTGAGGCCAATGCACAAGATCTTGCCTGGCGCGCCCACGCACGGGCCGAACCGCTCCACATCGTTCACCACGGGAAGGCTCGGCACGTCCGTCTTCATGACGGCGTCGAGAACTTCGGGCGACAGGGTGGCGCTGGAAATGTCGGAGATGACGCCTGACAGGTCGCGCACGGCCCCTTGGTCATCGATGCAGCCGGGTTTCTCAAGGCCTGCGGGGCCATAGCGGACAAGTTTCAATTCATGTCTCCTGATTTTTGGGGGGTCACGCGACGGACCAGCCGCCGTCGATGGTGAAGGTTTGGCCGGTCACAAAGGCCGATTCGTCCGATGCCAGATAGACCACGAGGCTCGCGATCTCATCGGCGGTGGCGATCCGCCCCATGGGCTGGCGGGCAATAAAAGCTTTCAGCGCAGCGTCATAGTCGCCGGTGTCCCGCAGCCGCTGTTGCAGCGAGGGGGACTCCACCGTCCCTGGGCAGACGGCATTGCAGCGGATCCCCTGGGTCACAAAGTCCACCGCGACGGATTTGGTGAGGCCGATCACCGCCGCCTTGGAGGTGCCGTAGATCGCCCTGTTGGGCGCGCCGACAATGGAGGAGGCCACGGACGACACGTTGACGATGCTGCCGCCGCCCCGCTCAATCATCCCAGGCAGTGCGGCGCGGATCATGCGCACCATGGACTTCACGTTCAGCCCCATGGCGAAGTCGAAGTCCTCGTCGCTCGCCTCGAGGAGCGTGCCTGCGTGGACGAAGCCTGCGCAGTTGAAAATCACGTCCGGCCGCGCCCGCTCCGCCCCGGCCTCGATGGAGGCCCTGTCCATGGCGTCGAGCGCAAAGGTCTCGGCACCTTCAAGGTCGGCGAGGAGGTCCATATTGATGTCGGTGGCGAAGACCTCAGCCCCCTCGCGCACGAAGGCTTCTGCGGTGGCCCGTCCGATCCCCTGCGCGGCGGCGGTGATCAGCGCGCGCTTGTTCTTCAGCCTCATGTCGTCCGTCCGAAAAGGTCTGCGAAAAAGTCCACCATCTGCGGCACGTAGTCATCGCCGCGGCCGCTGGCCTTGGCAATGCCCAACGCACCCTTGGCCGCGCCCGACATCAATGAGGGGACGCCGAGCCCATCGGCCATCGAGGCATAGTACCCCACGTCCTTGCTGGCATTGGCGATGGAGAATGCAAGGTCGTCGGGCCGCCCTTCGATGGCGTTGGCCTTGATGAAATCCATCATGCCGGACTTCAAAGGCCCTGCCGACATCACGTCGTAGACCGTCTGGCGGGAGAGGCCCGCCTGATCGGCCATGGCGAAGGCCTCCGACATGGCGCACGCGGTGGTCATGGCGAAGAAGTTGTTGATCAGCTTCAAGGTATGGCCGGACCCGAGCGGACCGACGTGAAACACATTCTCGCCCACATCGCGCAGCACAGGCTCAACCTCGGCAAAGTCAGCCTCAGCGCCAGCCGCCATAATGTTGAGCTTGCCGTCCACCGCATGGGCGGGCGTGCGGCCCAAAGGGGCATCCATATAGCGCCCGCCTGCTGCCGACACGGCCTCGCCCAACTGCAAGGTGGAGCCTGGGAGCGATGTGCCGAAGTCGATGACGAGGGCCCCTTCGCGCAAGCCTCTGATAACACCGTCAGGTCCGTTCATGCGCGCTTCCACGCTGGCGGAGGTGTCCATGCACATCATCACGATGTCGCTGGCCTCGGCGAGCTCCCGCGCGGTCTTCGCCTCGCTGGCGCCGCGGGCGACGGCAGCCTCCACATTGGCGCGGCTTTTGTTGGCCATCACCGTCATGGTGTAGCCGAGGGACTGGAGGCGCTCGACCATCGCCGAACCCATCAGGCCGAGGCCGATGAAGCCGATGGCGGGTTTGTTCGTCATTGTGGTTCCTTGGATTGTCGGCCGACCCCTGGCCGGCACAAGGCCTGACACAGGACGGCTGCCGGGACAATTGCCCCGGCGCAATCCGTTTCAGTCAGTGGGCCCGGTTCAGTCAGCGGTGACGGTGGTCACATAGACGGCCAGCGCCTCAATGTCGTCAGCGCTCAGCGTTTCGGAAAAGGCCGGCATGACGCCAACGCCCTGGGTCGTTGCCGCCCTCACCTGGTCCATGGACGGTTTCAGGTCATCAAGGTTCGGGCCGATGGCCCCTTCCGTTCCAGCGTCTGACAAGGCGTGGCAGATGCCGCAAGAGGGTTGCGCGCCTTCCTTGAAGAGCGCGCGCCCCTTCTCCACCAAGGCTGCGTCCGCCATGGCGCCGGAGGCGGCAAGCGCTGCCCCCAGGCCCATGGCGGTCGCCAAGAAACGGCGAGACGTCACGAGACGGTCAGCTCGATGGCGTGCGCGTCCCACCCGTTGTGGCCATAGCCGCGGTGGTTGGGGGGGAAGTCCTTGGGCTGGGTATCGCCGGCCTCGTTGCTGGCGCGGCTCGCGATCACGTAGCTTCCCGGCGCAAGGTCTTCGATCAGCGCGAACGGGCGCCACGCATAAGGGCCAAGGTCGGGGCCCGTGAAGGGCGCATCCTTCCAGGTGGCACCGCCATCGGTGGACACTTCCACCTTCGTGACTGGCGAGGTGCCACCCATCGCGACCCCTTGCAGCACCGTGCGGCCGGACGCGGCCTCGCCCATGGGCACCGTCATCCAGGATTTCACGTTCATCTTGAACATGGAGGGCTGCTCGGGCGCGCCGCCCGCACCCACTTCACGCATGCGGTAGCCGGACTGCTGGATTTTCGCAGGGCTCTCCTTGGCCGTCAGCGCCAAGCGCTTCACGTACTTCACATTGTTGACGCCGAAATAGCCTGGCGCCACCAGACGGGCAGGGCCGCCGTGGGCAACGGGAAGCGCCTCTCCGTTCATCTCATAAACGATCAGCGCCTCGTCCAGCGCTTCGATGGGGACCGAGCGCTCCACCATGATGGTGTTGGGGTCAATGCCGGCCGGCAGCTCCTCGCCGCCCGTGCCGGTCAGATACTTCATGCCGTCCGCAGGGCCGCCCATGGCATCGACGACCGTCTTGAAGGGGATGCCGGTCCACATCACGTTGCCGGCCGCGCCGACGCCCCATTGGGTGCCGCTGGTCTCGTGGCCGAAGAAAAGCCGCCCGTTGCCTGAGCATTGGAGCACACACGCCACGGTGTGCACACCGTAGGGCTTAAGATCGCCAAGGGTGACCGTGCCGGGGTTCTTCACCCCCTCGATGGCGATCTCCCAGGCGTCAGGGTCGTCGGCAATGGAAGTGGGAGGCGCTGGCAGATTGTTGCGGATGTAAAGCTCCGCCGACGGCGTGATGGAGGGGGCGCCCATGGCCTCGCGCCGCGTCTCCATGGTGTTGGCGGTATGGACGATGAGGGCGTCTTTGTCCTTCCAGGCCGCGTAGTCTGGCATTGCCTTGTCGTCGGCCAACGCCACGGCAGGGACGAGGCCGGTGGCAGCGCCTGCCGTCGCGCCACCCGCGGCCAGCATGAACTTGCGCCGATTAACGGACAGTGATGTCACCATGATCGCGTTTCCTCACAATAATTTTTATCGCCGCCCATAAAACCCCATGACCGGCGCAATTGCGAGGGGATTTGGCTGCGTCAGTCCGCCTTCAGACTCGTGAAGTCGACCATCACATGGTCGCGATAGGCTTGGCGCTCACACAGCCCCTCATAGTAGCGGGTGAGGGCGGGAAGGTGCGGCCTGTCGATCTCCATCTCATGGTAGCGGTACAAAATGTGGCCGAGGACGATGTCGGCGATGGACAGTGTCTCTCCCGCTAGAAACGCTTGGCGGGAGAGCTGCCCCTCAGCGGCAGACAACCCGTCCAGCGCTGCTTTCAGGTTTTGGCCGATGAGGGCTTGGTCGTGATCCACCTTGCGGGTGCGCACAAGGGCCCAGAACAGGCCGGTGACGGGGCGGGAGACGGCGTTGTGCGCCCATTCGGCCCACATGTCGGCCTCCGCCTCCCCTTGCGGATCGGTGGACCAGAGCCGCCGCGCCGGGTCCTGCCGTGCCAGGTGGCGCATGATGGCGTTGGACTCCCACAGCACCAGGCCATCGTCCGTCTCCACCGTCGGCACAAGGCGGTGCGGATTGAGCGCGCCATACTGATCGGTGTCGAGCCCGCCGAAGTGACCGCCAACGTCCACACGCTCATGCGCAAGGCCGAGTTCGGCCACAGTCCACATCACCTTTTGCACGTTGGACGAGGTCGCCCGCCCCCAAACCTTCAGCATATTCGCCCGTCTCCTTGATGGTTGTGTGTGTCAGACCGCCTCGGCCTTCAGTGCGGCGGTGAGGCGGGCAAGGTCATCGGGCGCGGGCGCATCAAAGGCCAGCGTCTCTCCGGTGATGGGGTGGGCAAAGCCAAGGTGGGCGGCATGAAGCGCCTGCCGGCCCAGCGCCTCCACGAGCGCGCGGGTGCTGGGTGCCAGGCGGTTCGCCTTGGTGGCATAGCCTGTGCCGTAAAGGGGGTCGGCCACCAAGGGGGTGCCTATGGCGGCCATGTGCACGCGGATCTGGTGGGTGCGCCCTGTTTCCAATCGGCAGGAGACACGGCTTGCATCGCCAAACACCTCCACCGTCTCATAGTGGGTGATGGCACGCTTGCCGGTGTCGCGCACGGCAAACCGCTGACGGTCCGACGGGTGGCGGCCGAGAGGCTTGTCCACCGTGCCCTCAGGCGGCTGGGGCATCCCCCACACAAGCCCATCATAGCGCCGCGTCAGAGGTCCGGTGCGGCCATGGTCGGCAAACTGCGCGGCAAGGCCTTTGTGGGCCGCATCGCTCTTGGCCACCACCATCACGCCTGAGGTGTCCTTGTCGAGCCGATGGACGATGCCGGGCCGCATCACCCCGCCGATCCCCGACAGGCTGTCTCCACAATGGGCCAGCAGCGCGTTGACGAGGGTGCCTTTGGCATGGCCGGCCGCGGGGTGGACCACAAGGCCGGCGGGCTTGTTGAGAACAATCACCGCATCGTCCTCGAACAACACATCAAGAGGAATGGCTTCGGGAACAGGGGCGGCAGGTTCGGGCGGCGGCGGTTGGACGGCCAGACGATCCCCCTCCACCACCTTGTGGGAAGGGTCGCGCAGCGTCTCGCCGTTGAGTTCCACCGCGCCAGCCCTTATCAGCGCTTGGACGCGGGTGCGGCTGAACTCGTCCAGTGTTTGGGCAAGGAAGGCGTCGGCACGCGCCGAACGGTCAACCACCCTTTCCATCCTTTCCATGGAGTGTGCGTGTCTCCCACCCGCGACGACGACGAAACGGAAGAGCCCCTCGACCCCGCCATGGAACGTGTGCGCCGCAAGCTGATCTGGCTTCTGGCCATATCGGGCGGCGTGATGGCGGTGGGGTTCTTAACCGTGATCGTTGCGGTGATGTACCGCGTGTCGCAGGTCTCTGTCGAGGAAACGGTGGCGGAGGTGACGCTTGATGTGCCGGCAAGCGCTGTCCTGTCCGCAACGGTGGCAGACGGCCATTTGATCCTCACCATCGGTGGCGACAATCCGCGCATTGAGGTGCGCAACCAGTCGGACGGCGCGCTTTTGCAGACCTTCAGGCTTCAAGGCGGGGCGCAGGCGCCTGCGCAATAGTCAATGAAAAGCCGGGCGCTTTTTACGCCCGGCGTCATTCGCGTCAGCGGTCAATCAGACCGTGGCCGAACCGTGCACCACCACCACGGTGGAACCCACTTTGGCGCGCTCATAAAGGTCGATGGCGTCCGTGTTCAGCATGCGGATGCAGCCTGAGGACATGGCCTGGCCGATGGACAAAGGCTCATTGGTGCCGTGCAGACGGTAAAGCGTGTCGCGGCCACCTTTGTAAAGGTAAAGGGCACGGGCCCCGAGCGGATTGGACGGGCCACCAGGCATACCGCCGGCCCACTTCTTCAGATGCGGCTCGCGGCGGATCATGGGCGCCGGCGGCGTCCACGTGGGCCACTGGGCCTTGCGACCGATGCGGGCCTTGCCGCCCCAGGCGAACCCGGCCCGTCCGACGCCGATGCCGTAACGGATCGCCGTCTTGTTTTCGCCGATCAGGTAAAGATGGCGATTTGCGGTGTCGACCACCAACGTCCCCGGTTTGTAACGGCCGGAGTGGTTCACATACTGACGGTGAAACTCTTTCGGGATCTTGTTCATGTCCACGCGCGGGACCTTAAAGGCCTCCCGCTCGGGGGTCCCCAACTGCGGCACCGGACGATAACCCAGCGATGCGGCTTGGAAACTGGTGCCGTCGGCAACGCAGCCCGCCAAGGCGGCCGTCGCCGTCGTGGCCCCCAGGACGCAAAACGTCCGGCGGCTAAGTAGATTGTTGTTGTCCGACATACCCTTCAATTCCTCGACAGACAGGCCCATGGCGTGCACGGAGAGATGCGCTTGCCAAACCGGCCCGGCGCACCAACGACCTGTCACAATTTCACACGCGCTCACAAGCACATGGTCTCGCCGATCAAGGCTTCGTGAGGCTTTTGTGCGGCCGAAGACATGGGGGTGTGTTGAGAAAACAACGCTGGCGCGGCACCGTTGCTGAATTGCCGCGCACAAGCCTTTATTTTCGACTGTTTTCGCCGTCTTCGTTGCCATGCCGACGAGCGGCTCTGCAACGGGGGTGCGGCGCCCCGCTTGCCGTCAGCGAACGCCGACGGCTTCGGGCACCACAAGCACAGCGTCATCCTCGCCCACCGTGGCGATGGCGACGGACTTCTCGCCCTCAAGCGTCACAATCTGGCCGGCGCGAAACACTTCGCCCCGACGCAGGATCACCCCACGCTCCACAAACAGGACCGCCGCTTCGTCCTTGGTGTTGGCAAGGTCGGTCGGGCGGCCAGGGGTGATCACAACGGTGCGGGCCTGTTGCGCGGCGCGGGCACGCTTGTCCCGCCGTACAGATGGCCCTTGGCGGGCCGTGCTGGAAGGCCGTTCGTCAGCTGGCAGCCCTCTTGCGTTGGTTCGCATGTTCGCCTCCACCCATTTTGAGGTCTCTTGCGCCCCGTGTGCGCCTGTCATAACAGCACACGCCAAGATTGCAATGCCTCTTTCGATCCGATCGCTGAGGTCCACTAAAAGGGTGAAGCTTGTATGAAGCTGCCTTCCGCACCCGCAAAACAGCGCCCACGCCCGTCATTGCGAGGCAAACATTTCCCTGAGGTCCACAGTGGAATGGACGCCAATATCATCAAAATGGTCGTCAATCCAACGCGCTGCCGCGGAACGTCCAATATCGCGCAGGTGAAGTAAGAACTCCCACTCCGCGTTCAACTTGGACGATGCACCAAGGCTGCGCATCTTCTTGCGTGAGTGAATGATGTGCAGCTTCATGTCGCGATAGTCGCCGCCGTCCAACTTGTCCTCGCTGATCAGCCTGTGGACAAAGTCGATGGCCCTCAGTTCCCGCAACAGCGAGGCGTTGAAGGTGATCTCGTTGATCCTGTTCATGATTTCCGGCGCCGTCCGCGGCACGCCTGGGCGAACCACGGGATTGATCTGCACAATCACGATGTCGTCGCACGGACTGTCGCTGAAAAATGGGAAGAGCACGGGGTTGCCCATGTAGCCGCCGTCCCAATACGGCACGCCATCAATCAGAACGGCCTGGAACAGGAAGGGCAGGCAGGCAGAGGCCATCGTGACGTCAAGGGTGACCTCTTCGCGGCTGAAGACGCGCACCCGCCCGGTCTCCACATTGGTGGCGGACAGGTAAATGGGCATGTCTGCGCAATCGCGGACCTTTTGAAAGTCCACGTACTCCTCCACCAGATCGCGCAGAGGATTGATGTTGAGAGGATTGAGGACGTAAGGCGAGGCCACACGCGTCATCAGATCCATCATCACAAAGCCCGGCGAATGGTCCAGCGACCAGTTGCCCATGAAGCGGTCCCAGATCCCCCGCTGGATGGGACTTGTGCGGCTTGCCTCGGAAACCTGGCGCCAGAAATTGTGCAGGCACTCGCGCGCACCGACACCGCCGCCATCGTACATGCCCTGTGCCGCGACGACGGCGTTCATGGCCCCCGCCGAGGTGCCAGAGATCGCCTCCACCCAGATGCGCCCGTCCTCGAAAATCTTGTCCAGAACGCCCCACGTGAACGCGCCGTGCGCGCCGCCTCCCTGCAGCGCAAGATTGACGGCTTTGACATGCTGGGCACTGCGTCCCTTGGCTTTCGACATGGCGTTGTCTCCTCAGCGTGGCTGGCGCTCTGTCTCCACCCTGGTGCACGATTGGCGCCAACCCGTCACCTGGGCCTTGCCGGCTGAACCCTTCAAAACACCATGAGAGGCCGTGTGGCGGGTGGCCCCGTTGCGTGTACGATCAGGCGCGGCGAGCCACCCCACCCTTTGGCGCAAAGGGCGAACGGAAAGACGGACCATGCACACCTTCACCCAAATCGTTCTGGGGTCGGGGCTCTTGATGGTGTCGATCGTCGCACAGGCCGCGATCTTCATCGTGGTCTACAACCAGCTGCGCGCACGCCATCCTGACGGCCATCCCGAAGCGCCGCGCTCCAAACTGATGGTCTTGATCTGGGCGCTGGCGGGGATCCTCTTTGCCCACACCCTTCATGTGTGGGCGCTTGCCTTCGCTTTGGTGGCCATTGATGCGCTGCCACACCTGTCGGAGGCCCTCTACTTTTCGCTCTCCACCTACACGACGGTGGGGTATGGCGACATTGTTCTGGATCCCGGGGTGCGTACCTTCGGCGCCTTCGGCGCTGTCACGGGGCTTTTGGCATTCGGCCTCAGCACAGCGTTCCTGGCAGGGCTCGTCTCGCGCCTGTTGCCCCATTGGGACGGTGGCGGGCACATCTGAGGCGCCTACCAGCGAAGGGCGGCCGCAGGTGCTTCCTTGAGCGCAAAGGCCATCGGGCGAAGATCGAGGAGCCGCGTTGCTGCGTGGAGGTAAGATTCGGGACCGAAACGCTGCCAACCCGCCAGCCTGAACACCTGGCCATCCACCGCAAATAGTAGGTCCGGCGTGGTGGAGGCGTTGACCCACTCCACCCACCTGGCGCCTGACGCATAACGGGCATCGACGATGGGGACATGCGCCTCGCGGTGGGGGTCCGACGCGGTGTCGGTGGGGGCATAGGCGCGCCGCGTCACCGTCCGCCCCGCCTGTTCCAGCGCGAACACCTGCTCAACGGTCATGGTGGGAGGCAACGGCACGTTTTCCTGGGGCGTCATCCCATCGTCGCTCTCCCAAAGGGCGACGGTGCGATCATCCAGGAAGACGCCGCCGCCGGTCCAGTGGCCGTAGCAGGGCCAAACGGCAAGGGCGGAGAAGTAGGGTGGGGTGCTGATGGCCGTCCACACCCCCTCGAACCGGCGGATCTTGGGGCGGCGCGGGTCTGCTTCGGACGCCTGTGCCATGTATCGAGGGATTTTGCGTCTGCCGCGCGGCTTGAGCGGCGTGGCGGCATTCAAGGGCTCGTAGGTGCCGGCGCGCGACGGCACAGCCTCATGGCGAGGCGCCGAGGCGTGGAACTGGCGCGCCCAGTAGATGAGCTTGTCGCCAGCATCGTTCAGATCGTAGAGGTGGACGGTTCCCTTCATCCACTGACCTCGCACGAACACGTCGCGCTTAAGGTCCCATGTGATGAGGTGATGGTGCAGGCGCGGGCCCCTTCGCAGTAGCACCGCCGTCGTCCCGCCGCGCGCAAAAAGGGCCGTGATGCGGGTCCTGTAAGGCTCCGTTACGGTCCCTTCTGCGCCCTTGTCCATGGGCCCTCCTGGCGCGCCCGCCTTTGCCCGCGGGAGCGGATCAGGCGACGATGGGGCTGTCCGGCGGCCGCACAATCACCCGAGAACCGTTGGGGACGCGATTGTAAAGGTCGATCACGTCCTGATTGAGAAGCCGCACGCAGCCTGAGGATACCGCACGCCCGATGCTATAAGCCTCCTGCGTGCCGTGTAGCCTGTAAAGGGTGTCCACCCGCCCTTGGAAGAGGTAGAGCGCGCGGGCGCCGAGGGGGTTCTGGAGGCCAGGCTCCATGCCGTCGCGGTACTTTTCAAGCTCAGGCTCGCGGGCAATCATCTCCGCAGGCGGGGTCCATGTGGGCCATTTGCGCTTGAAGGGAATGCGCGCAGAACCGTTCCAGTCGAACCCTTCACGGCCGATGCCGATACCGTAGCGCATGGCCCGGCCATCTTCCTGCACGAGGTACAAGAAGCGCTTGGCGGTATCCACAACGATGGTGCCTGGCCGCTCGCCTGTGGGGTCAGGCACTTCGCGGCGGTAGTAGACAGGGTCGATCTGCCTCAAATCCACCGCTGGGATGGGGAAGCGCTCCTCGGGCATTGCCGCATACATGGTGAGGTAGCGCTGGGGAATGGCGTTGGAGGAGACCGTGACGGTCTGCTGCTGCGCCTCAGGCACAGTACAGCCGGCCACGACAGCAGCCCCTGCACCAGCCACGAAGACTCGGCGTGTAATCATGGCCGCTCTACTCCCATACCCATACGCGCGCCGCGAATCACAGTGTTCAGCAACCGTGATGACTTACGGTTAAAATGTGAGGGACCTGCCCTCGTGCATCCGTGCATTTCAGCAATCTCCGATCCGTTCATTTGGTTCCGCGCGATCTGTTGCGCGGCAGTCACGGATCAGGCGCGTGGGGGCGGTGTCTCGATCACGGCGGCATGGCCCGGCGGGGCTGCGATCCCTGCAAGGGTGAGGGCCGCCTTGCGCACGCCAGGCACGATGGCGGCAGCCGCATCCGTCAGGCTTGCAACGGGGCACGCACTGGCGCTGGAGCACGCTGCGGGAGCGGCCGCCATATCGGCACACTGGACCGAGGTGCAGTGGGCCGTGCTGCTGCGGTTCTCAGCAAGGTCCGCCACAGCGTAGACGGCCGCCGGCCGGTCAGCGGACGCAACCGCGGCAGACGCCACAGCAACCCCTGCCACCGAAAGCAGCGCAAATACGGCCAAACGGCAGATTATGCCAAAAACACCTTGCATCACATCGCGCTACGTCGGGTCGACAGCGGTGTCAATCAAGGTCCCGGGTCACGGTCACGTCATCGCGTCACGGGATTGTGCGGTGATGTGCGTGTGCATCACCGCACAAAAGACCTTGCATCGCGCCAGCAATTGAGG
The DNA here is from genome assembly GCA_039182345.1 of Pseudomonadota bacterium. Lineage (GTDB taxonomy): Bacteria > Pseudomonadota > Alphaproteobacteria > Rhizobiales > Amorphaceae > Acuticoccus. Next base: position 4,499 of record JBCDCF010000012.1, on the reverse strand, counting down.
GCTGGCGCGATTGGGAGGCGGGGGAGGCTTACTCGCTGCCGCCCCAGCGGTCCGGATAGTTGTCCATCTCCTCGCAGCCGCACATGGCGTAGTGGAGAGGCGGCATCTTCTCGTTCACGAACTCGGCGAGGTTGTCGGCATTGATCTGCGGCTGAGGCAGCACCCACTCAGGCCCTGGCACCTCTTCACCGTCCAAAATCTTCATGGCGGCGAGAATGGCCGTGCGCCACTGGAAGGTGGGGTAGGTGGGGGCGATGGCGGTCAGCCCCATGGACTGCCACTTCTGCAGAAAGTCCTGCTGGTCCTCGCCGTTGAAGGGCGGCACATCAAGGCCGTTGTCCTCGAACGCTTCGATGGCGGCAACCGCGGTGGCGCCGGCATCCATCCACACAGCGTCGATCTGGCCGCGCTGCAGATAGTCCTCCACGATGGACTTGGTCTTGGCATTGTCGCCGTCGGTGAACTCAGCACCGGCAATGTTGATGCCCGCCTCGTCGAAAATGCGCTTTGCGGCGGAGTAGCGTGTCTCAAGCACGTCCACGCCAGGCAGGATGCGCAGCATCAGGACATTGGCGCCCTCGTCCACATTGTCGGCGATGAACTCGGCCGCCTCGATCCCGAAGGCGTAGCCGCCGATGGGGTGGATGAAGGTGATGGGGCAGTCGGTGTTGACGCCACGGTCGAACACGATCACGGGGAGCACCTCGCACGCCCGCTCGACAGCAGGGGTCAGCGCGGCCGTGGTGTTGGGCGAGACGATGAGAATGTCGCAATCGCCGCCTGCCAGAAGGTCTTCGATGTCGGCAATCTGCTTGTCGTCGGAGCCTTCAGCGTCCACGTGGACGAAATTGTCGATGGCATCGCCCATGGCGTCCACCTGAGCCTGCATGTTGGTGTAGCCCACCACGCGCCAGGGGTTGTTAACGCCGGCGTTGGAGAAGCAGACCGTGTGCGGGCCATCCTTGGCGAACTTTGCCGTGTCCACCAGGTCCTCGCCGATATACTGCAGCCAGGGCTGATCGGCAGGGCCGTTGGGCGTCATCTCAAGCTGTGCGCGCTGCTTGGCGAACTCGTCGGGGTCGTCAAAGTTCTGGGCCGATGCGTGGCTTGCCGCCAGCGCCAAGGCCACCGTGCCGATGACAAGGTGAACCGATCTCATGGGCGTTCCTCCGTTTTGGTTAACACCTGTGTGCCCTTAGACCGACCGGTCAATCAACCCGCCAGCACCAATCAAGTCCGCCGCCTCACGCTGCGGGCGCGGGAAGGGCCTGTAGGGCAATGAGGGCCTGGATGATGTTGTCCACCGCGACGGCGGCAAGGATCATCCCCATGACGCGGCTGACGATGGCCGCGCCCGACATGCCGATCAGCTTGATGATGGGCCCTGCCAAAAGCATCAGGATGAAGGCGACGAAGACCACCGCCAGCATGACGCCTGCGGTCACCAGCTGGTCTGCCACCCCGAAGCGGTGATTGTCGGTCAGCACCACAATGGCAAGCATCGCGCCAGGCGAGGCAAGGGAGGGCACCGCAAGGGGGAAGACGGCAAGGGATTTGTGATCCACCTCCGCCTCCTGGGACTCCGCCTCAGGCTTTGATTCCCCGAAGATCATCGTCAGCGCAAACAGGAAGAGGACGATGCCGCCGGCAATCTGGAAGGAGTTGAGGCCAATGCCGAGCCCCTCAAGGACGAACTGCCCTGCCACGAGGAAGAACAGCAAGATCCCCGCCGACACCAGTGCGGCCTTCAACGCGACCATGCGCTGCTTGGCCACCGTCAGCCCAGCCGTCACGGCAATGAAGACGGGAATGGTGCCTATGGGGTCGATCACCACCCACAGGGTGACGAATTCCGGCAAGATGCTCTCGACCATGACTCTCACTCTCAAGCGGCGGCGCGTTCATTTGGGCCGCAGCATTTTGGGGCGTGTCTAGCGGCCCGTTCGTCGTCGTCGCACCATCGCAAAGGCAACGGCGAGGATCAGGATCAGCCCCTGCACCACATCGCGCACGGGTTTGGGCAGGCCCAGGAAGTTGAGGAGGGTGAAGATGGCATTCAGCGTCAACGCGCCTGCCATGGCCGAGGGGACGGACCCGCGCCCGCCAAGAAGCTGCGCCCCCCCAATCACCGCCGCTGTGATGGCCTGAAGCTCATACCCCACACCCACATCGGTGGAGACGCCCGCGAACCCACCCAGCAAGATCCCCGCAATCACCGCCGTCAGCGAGGAGATGACGAAGGCGAAAATGCGCACCCGCGCCACAGGCACACCGGCAAGGAAGGCCGCGCGTGGATTGTCGCCCACGGCGTGGAGCAGCTTGCCGTAAGTGGTGCGGTGCATGAGGAGGGTGAGGATCACCCCCACCACAATCATCACCAGGAGCGCGATCGGTAGGATCCTGACGAACGGCACGTCGAGAAGGTTCACCCGCCCGAAAAACCGAAACGTTTCGGGCAGATAGCCCCGCGGGGCGCCGCCCGACCACATGAGCGCAAGCCCCGACAGGGTGATCATCATGCCGAGGGTCGCAATCAACGACGGGACCTTCAGGAAACACACAACGAAGCCGTTGATGAGCCCCACGGCAACGCCCATGGCGAGCATCAACGGGATGACCCAATAGGTGGCTTGAGGGTCGTTGTTGGTGAGCATGGACGAGCCCACCACCGTCAGCGTGATGAGCGAGCCCACCGACAGGTCGAACCCGCCCGAGACGATGACATAGACCTGTCCCGCTGCGAGAATTGCCAGAGGCGCGGCCCGCTTCAGGAAGTTCATGTAGCCGATGGGCGCCAGGAAGTTGGCGTTCTCGATAGCAATGGCGGCGATCAGCGCGGCCAGAATGAACCAGACAGGGTTGATGGCAGGCAGCTTGAACTTGCGCTGCGGCGTCTCGGTCTCAACGCTCATGCCACGAACCGCTTCGAGCGCGCTGCATATAAGGCGACCGCTGCAACGATGATGACGCCGCGCAGCACCTGTTTGGCGAAAGCATCCACCCCCGCAACGTTGAAGACCGAATCGATGAGCGAGAAGATCATCACCCCCGCGACGGTGCCCAACACCCCGCCGCGGCCGCCGGCAAGAAGCGTCCCGCCGATCACCACCACGGCGATGGATTCAAGGTCGTAGACGCCGTCGCGCCCAATCCAAGGCGCGCCCGAGCCGAGCCGCGCAGCAAGGTAGAGCCCCGCAAGCGCTGCACACATGGAGCAGATGACGTGGCAGCCGATCACCACGCGGTCGGTCTTGATGCCGGCAAAGCGCGCCGCATCCTTGTTGCCGCCGACGGAGTAAACGTTGGAGCCGAACGTCGTCCCGCGCAGGACGAACCAGGCAAAGGCTGCCATCAGCGCCAGGAAGATGAGGCTGAAGGGGATGCCAGCCACCTCGCCATAGGCGAAGAACTTGAAGGAGTCCGGCACCGAGCCTGCGAAGTTGTTGAAGTTCGCCGACAGCGCCCCTTGCAGGAGGAGCGCCATGCCGAGGGTGGCAATCAGCGGGTTCACCTGAAGCTTGGTGATGACGAGGCCGTTGACGAGCCCCACCACCGCGCCCACCCCAAGGACGGTGATGATGGCAGGGACAATCATCCCCGCCTCCCCTTTCATGATGAGAGAGCCGAGCACTGCGGCCACCGAGATGAGGTTCGCCACCGACAGGTCGATGGAGGCGACAAGAATCACGAACGTCTGCCCGATGGCGGTGATCCCAAGGGCGATGGAGCGGTTCAGGATGCCGATCAGGTTGTCGACGGTGAGAAACTGCGTCTGACCTGTGCCGATCACCACCGCAAGGTAAGCCACCACAGCAAGGGCGAGGATGGCGGCAGGGGCATAGCGCTCGAACCCGATGCGACGGCGCGGGGCGTGCACCTTTGTGGGTCCGTTGGCCTCCACAGCGCTCATGCGGCAACCCTTTGGTCGCCTGTGGCATCGTGCATGACGTCGGCCTCGCTGACCCCGCGCGGGCGCTCGGCCACAATCTGCCCGTCGCGCATCACAAGCACCCTGTCGGCAACGCCAAGCACCTCGGGAAGGTCGGAGGAGACCACGAGGATTGCCGCACCCTCGCGCGCAAGCTCGCGCATGGCCTGGTAGATGCCTGCCTTGGCGTTCACATCCACACCTCGTGTGGGCTCGATGAACAAGAGCACCTTGGGGCGCAGCGCCAGCCAGCGGGCAAGGATCGCCTTTTGCTGGTTGCCGCCGGACAAGGTTGCAATATCCTGGTCGAGGCTGCCGGCCCGCACGTCCACCTTTCTGAGCAAGGCATCGAACGCATCGCCGTCACCATAAGGCGTGCGCTTGGCCCCTTTGAACAGCCTTGCAAGCGCGCGGGCGGCGGCCATAGCGTTGTCGCGCACCGACTGCATGAGGAAGAGGCCCTCGGCCTTGCGGTCCCCAGGCAGCATCACCACGCCTGCTTCAATGGCCTCACGTGGGGAGGTGAAGCGCGCGTCCCGCTCCCCCAGCCGCACCGTCCCTTCGGTGAGGG
>JBCDCF010000011.1:0-17103 GCA_039182345.1 Pseudomonadota bacterium | reverse complement strand
TTGCAATGGCCATTGCCAACGACCCTGACCTCCTGGTCGCTGACGAGCCGACCACAGCGCTCGACGTCACCGTTCAGGCGCAAATCCTCGACGTTTTGCGCGACCTTCAAAAAAGCCTTGGTCTGACCCTTGTTCTCATCACCCATGATCTTGGCGTTGTGGCTGGAATGGCTGACGAGGTGGCCGTGATGTACGCCGGCCGTATTGTTGAGCGCGCCAAGGCCGAGCCCCTCTTTGCCGCACCGCGCCACCCGTATACAGAAGGGCTCCTCGCCTCGATCCCCAAGATGGAAGGCGCCCGCCAGCCTTTGCGCGCCATTGCCGGAACGCCGCCCTCGGTGTCGGAGCGGCCACAGGGGTGCGCGTTTGCCCCCCGCTGCCCCATCGCTGAGGACGTCTGCAGGTCCGCGCGGCCCGCCCTCACAGAGGCCGGGGAGGGTGAAGCCGCCTGCCATTTTGCCGACAGGGCCACTCAGCGTCAGACGGCCCCGGTGTTGGCGCGCGTGCCATGAGCGCTCCCATCCTGACTGTTGAGCATCTGCGCAAGACGTTTCCTCTCGGCCGCGGGATTCTGACCAACCGTCCCAAAGCAGAACTGCGGGCGGTCGACGATGTCTCTTTCCAGGTTCGACGGGGTGAAACCCTTGGTCTCGTTGGGGAATCGGGCTGTGGCAAGTCCACCCTCGCGCGCTGTGTGTTGCGCCTTTTGCGACCCACGTCGGGGACCATGCGCTTTGACGGGGAAGACCTTGCCACCGTCTCCGACGCGCGCCTTCGCGCCTTGCGGCAAAAGCTGCAGATCGTCTTTCAGGACCCCTACGCTTCGCTCCATCCACGGATGAAGGTCAAACGCATCATCGATGAGCCTTTGCGTTTGGCTGGCATTGCGGCGGAGGAGAGAAAGGCGCGGATTGCCGAACTCTTGCGCCTCGTCCAGCTGGACCCTGAGTATGCCGACGCCTACCCCCACGCCCTTTCAGGCGGGCAACGCCAGCGTGTGGGGATTGCGCGCGCCCTTGCTCTGCGGCCCGAGTTGGTGGTGTTGGATGAACCCGTCTCCGCACTGGACGTGTCCATCCAGGCCGGCATCATCAACCTCCTCACACAGTTGAAGACGACCGAGGCGCTCACCTTCCTCTTCATCGCCCATGATCTTTCGGTCGTGCGGCACATTTCTGACCGTGTGGCGGTGATGTACCTGGGCCGCATTGTTGAGATTGCCGACGCTGAGGCCCTGTTCGCCCATCCGTTCCATCCCTACACGGCGGCGCTGCGATCGGCGGTGCCTGTGGCCGACCCTGTGCGCGAACGCACCCGCCGCAGGATTGTGCTGGAAGGCGATGCACCGAACCCTGCATCACCGCCGTCGGGCTGTAGCTTCCGCACCCGATGCTTTCGCGCCAGCGACCGCTGCGCCCAAGAGGCACCGCCTCTGGTGGAGCGCAGCCCCGGCCGCACCGTTGCCTGCCACCACCCCTTGGATGATGCCGCCTCGGCGGGTGACGCCGTCCCCACCTGACCGGCCATTTGTCACGCAGACAGAAGCCCTCAATCGCCTCATGCGTGACGTCAATCGGTAGGGCATGACGCTGGAGTGGCGCCATGGCGATGCCGCCCGCTGGGGCACCCACGCTCACGGCAAACCTTCAGGGTGCCCGGTGCGTGACGAAGGATACAGGTGAAAGAAGCTTGTTTTCTTGGCTCAGAAGGTATCCGGCCTCGCGGCTTTTCTTGAGATAGTCGGCCCATGCGGGATCTGCGGCAAGGGCTGCGCGTTTGCGTTCGCGGTCACCAGCATTGTCATAGACCCACACGTGGACGTAGGCGTTGACGTCGCCCGTCTCCGTCGCGGCATAAAGAAGGGGCGTACCAAGATGCTTGGACTGCACAGCAAAGCCGTGCGCTTCGTAAAGAGCCAGGTGCAGTTTGATGGTCCCCGCGCGGCAGGTGTAGGTCCGGTGATCGAAAAGCATGAGGCCTCGCTAGTCGTCTTCAGGTTTGGATAGACCGCGCAGCGCGACAACAAGGTCACGCAGGCTGTAAATGGCCATGATGGCGGCGGCGACGGGGATGGTGGCGTAGATGTAGGCGGTGGGGACGCTCAAGATGGGCGTCACGGCCCGGCTGCGCGAGGCAAGATCATAGCCTTTGACGGCCATCAGGCACAAAAACCCCAGACTCAGCGCGATGGTGAAAACCTGGAGCGCGCGTCGCGGCCGTAGCGACAGTGCCGCCTCTAGCCAATCGACGCGGAAGTGTTCGTGCTCGCGCCACAGGGCAGCGGCGCCGATAAAAACCATCACCGCAAACAGGGCCTCGACAATCTCATCGAACCAGGCGAGCGAGGCGAGTTGGAACGTGCGCGACACCACATTGCCGAACAGGATGGCAAAGAGCGCAACGAGGCAGACCATCGGGATGAGGCGAAGGACGGCACCGAGCATGCGGTCAGCGCCTCTTAAGACACTCATGGTCCCATGACCCAATTGGGCAGCGCTGTGGACACGGCCGGCCAGTACGTCACAAGCACCACCACGAAGAACAGGCCCACAAGGTAAGGCGCAAGGGCCCGTGACAGTCGTCCCACCGGCAAGCCGCTCACACTGGAGATGGCAAAGAGCACCATTCCCACCGGTGGGGTGAGGAGCCCCACCATGGAACACATGATCATGATGACGCCGAATTGGACGGGGTCGATGCCCACTTCTAAAACGACAGGCAAGAAGAGCGGCACTGTGAGGACGATGACCGCGATCCCCTCCAAGAACATCCCAAGCACAAGGAGGATCACGACGATGATGCCAAGCACCACTGGCGGGCTTGCCGTCAGTCCCAAGAGCCCTTCGATGAGGGCATTGGGCACCCGCTGATGAACCAGAAGCCAGCCGAAGAACCCTGCGGCGGCAATCACAAACATCACGCGGATGGTATGAAGGAGCGTATCCCACAAGATCCGCGGCAGGTCCGATACTTTGAGTTCGCGGTAGACCAGCATCGACAACACCAGCGCGTAGGCACAGGCCGCAACGCCGGCCTCTGTGGGTGTGAAGATGCCTGAGAAGATGCCGCCGATGATAATGATGGGTGTGAGCAGGGAGAGGGCGGAATCGATGAAGCTGCGCAACACCTCGCGCACGGGCGCCCGTCCTTCGCGCGGCATGTTGGTGCGCCAGGACACGTACCAGACCCCTGCCATCAAAGCGACGGCCATCAACAGACCAGGGACAACGCCCGCCAGGAACAGCTTTGCCACCGACACGCCGGTGATGGAGGAGTAAAGCACAAACGGGATCGACGGCGGGAACACGGGGCCAATGGTGGAGGACGCTGCGGTGATGGCGGCGGAGAACTCATGGTCGTAGCCGCGGTCGGCCATGGCTTTCAGTTCCACCTGGCCAAGGCCGGCCGCGTCCGCCACCGCTGCACCCGACATGCCTGAGAAGATGAGGCTGGCGACCACGTTCACCTGGCCGAGCCCGCCGCGGATGTGTCCGACACAGGCGTTGGCGAAGCGAAAGATGCGGGTGGTGATGCCGCCGGTATTCATCAAGTTACCGGCAAGGATGAAGAAGGGGATGGCAAGCAGCGTGAACGCCGTAGTTGCCGAATACATACGTTGCGGCAGCATGGACAGGATGTGCCAGTCCCCCGCCAGCACATAGAACCCCGTGGCGGTGATGCCGAGCGCCACCGCCACCGGAACACCGATGGCGATGAGCCCCACAAGGGCGGCCAGGATGAGAAACGCGATCATCGCGGTGTCTGCGGGCGGGGCGCCAAGGGGTCCCGCCGCAAAAGGTCTAAGAGCCGCTGCCCAGCATGGATTGGAACGTGTCCATATTGTCTTGGCCGGTGTAGTCGGCCACGCGGTTCATGGCTTCGGAGGCGGCAACGGTGTCGCGGAAGGGCGCAAGGTCGGGCCGCGTCACGGTCATGCCACGGGCCTCCAACTTGGCCAGCTCGTCTTCTTCTTGCTTGACCACGAGTTCGCGCATTAACTGGCCGGCGGCTGCGCTTTCTTCTCGGATGATGCTTTGCTGTTCTGGGGTCAGACGGTCCCAGGAGTCTTTGTTGACCACATGAATCATCGCGTTGTAGACGTGGCGGGTCAGCGCCAAGTGATCCTGAAAATCATCCAGCTTGAAATGGTAGATAACGCCGACAGGGTTTTCCTGTCCATCCACCACGCCTTGGTTCAAGGCATTGGGAAGTTCTGGGAAGGCGATCTGCGTTGCTGAGGCACCAAGACCTTCCACCGCCGCCACAATTTGAACCTCAGGCGGTGTGCGCAGCTTCAGGCCCGACACATCTTCAGGGGTCTCGATGGGACGCTCTGAGTTGGTGATGTTGCGAAACCCATACTCCCAATGGGAGAGCATCACGAGGCCCTGTTCCTCAAGCTTCGGTGCGGTCCACTCCGTGAAGGGGCCGTCCAGCACCTCATGGGCGTGGGCATAGTCACGGAAAGCGAACGGCGTCATGACGGTGCCGAACGCCTTTTCATACTTGTCGAGCCCGCCGTGGGTGGGAAGGTTCATGTCGATGGCGCCGAGCACGGTCTGCTCCAGTTGCTCGGGGGGTGAGCCCAGCTCATTGGCCGGGTAGAGCTCCACCTCCACAGCGCCGTCGGTGCGCTCAGCCACACGCTCGGCAAACTGTTTTGCGGCAATGTGCCCGGGATGCGTTTCGGCCGCGAAGTGGCCAAGCCGCAGGGTGACGTCTGCGCCAAGCGCCGGCGTTGCCAGCAAGATGACGGACGCCGCTGCCAGTGATTTCAGCATTGTTTCCTCCTTGGTTTATTCCGTCGGCGCCTCGGGGAGGCGCGCTTCGACCCCGGTCAGCTCTTCGTAGGCTTTGATGACCGCGGTACAGCCTTCGTCCGCATGGCCCATGATGGAGGCCAGCGCGTAGGTGTGGTGGACGGCGCCCGCCATGAAGCCGGGAAGACCGGCTTCATCCAGCCATTCGGCGTAGTAGCGGACATCCTTTTGGGCGTTTGCGAGGGACATGTGCGGGGTGAAATCCCGCTTCAGCGTCAGTTCGCCGTAAAGATCCATCATCCCGGACTTGCCGCCGGCGGCGGAAATGATCCCGATCACCTTCGTCATGTCGAGGCCTTCGCGGGCGGCAAGGGCAAACCCCTCGCACCAGGACGCAACGTTGGCGAAGGCGATGTAATTGTGGATGAGCTTGAGCCGGATCGCATGGCCGGCCGGGCCCACATGAAAGACGTTTTCCGCATACGTCTGGAAGATCGGCCGCAGCATTTCCAGAAGGTCAGCGTCGCCGCCGTAAAGAACATTGACCTCGCCCCGTTCGGCGTGGGCCGGCGTGCGCGTCATCGGCGCTTCGGCGTAGCGAAGGCCGCGCGCCGCGCACGCATCGCGCATAGTATCCACATGGGAGGGGGAGACCGTGGTGTGGTCCAGGAAGACCGCGCCTTTGGGCAAGGCGTCCAACACGCCGCCAAAGGCAATCTCTCGCACCGCTTCGGCAGTCGTGACGCAAACGGCAAAGACGTCAGCCTCCGCCGCCATGTGAAGAGGGGACTGTCCAGCGCGTGCCCCGCGTCGCACGGCCTCCTCGACCGCATCGGTGCGCAGGTCATGGGCTGTCACCGTCAAACCTTTGGCGGCCATGTTCTTGACCAGCCCGCGGCCCATTCCCCCAAGGCCCACAAAGGCGATGCGCGGCGTGTCCATGGTTCGTCCTCCCGCTTCAACGGCCGATCTCGTGTCGGGTTGCGCCGAGAGGATCATAATTCTGTTTGTCTGACAACTGGAATTATGATCTGACTTGTTTTACGGTGAGGAATGGGCGAAGCGATGGGTGCGGCAATCCATGCCGTGCGAACCGCTGGAGTGGTGGGCAGACGGAAGACCGCGTCTGACGGGACAATGGCCGCTCCCATTCAAGGAAGCAGAGCGTCGTGTCTGCGTGGCTGTGGGCGCAGGATGCTCTGATGAGGAGTGCTGTATGACGGGCCTTTTTGACCGGATCGACCGGCCGCGCCGGTTGCCCGACGAGATTGCGCGATCCATTTCGCAGGCCATCGACACAGGCCAGCTGAAGCCCGGTGATCGACTGCCCACCGAACATTCGCTGTCCACCCAGTTCGGCGTTGCCCGCACGGTCGTGCGCGAGGCGGTCTCCCTCCTGAAGTATGATGGTGTGATCGAGGCCAAGCGGGGCGTCGGCGCCTTCGTCAGCGAGGTGGGCAACCGCTCAGCGTTTCGCATCAGCCCTGCGTGCTTTGAAAAGCGCCAGAGATTGATGCAGCTCCTTCAACTGCGCACAGGCGTCCAGGCGGATGCCTCCGCACTTGCCGCGACGGCGCACAAGAAGCCGGCGCTGAAGCGAATCGGCGCCTTCCTGCAAGACATGACGGCTGCGGTGGACGCCGGCACCGCGGAAGCCGAACGGCACCTTGATGCTGAGGCAGCGTTCTACCGCGCCATCGCCGAGGCGTCGGGCAATGACTACTACGTGGAGTTCATCGCCATGATCGAGCGGCAGGTGGACGAGAACCTGCGCTCCGTGGCGGTCAAGAACGCCATGGCATCGGAGTGGGGCGCCAAGGTGTTGGCCGAGCATGCGGCCGTTTTCGAGGCGTTGAAGGCGCGCGATCCTGAGGCCGCGCGGGCTGCCACCCGCACCCATTTCGAGCGTGCCGCCAAACGCCTCGCCGACCGCGCGGACATTGCCGATGTCTAGCGCAGCAGAACGGGTGGCAGTCGAGGTGCCGCTTCCCCACGGCGGCCAGGTGCTTGTGGACGCGCTCGTTGCACAAGGTGTCACGCGTGCCTTCGCCATTCCGGGCGAGAGTTTTCTGGCTGCGCTGGACGGGTTTTACGAAAGCGCCATCGACCTTGTGATCTGCCGCCAAGAAGGGGGCGCGGCGATGATGGCCGAGGCCCATGGCAAACTCACAGGCCAGCCCGGCGTTGCCTTCGTCACCCGCGGCCCCGGCGCCACCAATGCGGCGGCGGGCATTCACATCGCCTTCCAAGACTCAACGCCGATGGTTCTTTTCGTGGGCCAGGTCGCCAGCGACCAACGGGACCGTGAGGCGTTCCAGGAGGTGGACTATCGCGCCATGTACGGCCCGTTGGCGAAGTGGGTCGCCGAGATCGACCGAACGGACCGGATCCCCGAGTATGTCAGCCATGCCTTCCACGTGGCAGCGTCCGGCCGGCCGGGGCCTGTGGTGCTTGCATTGCCTGAGGACATGCTGTCGGCGCCCTGTGCCGCCGTCCCCACCGGGCGCGCCGTCCCGGTGGACAATGGCCCTTCGGAGGATGCTGTCGAGGCGATCCGCGCAGAGCTTGCCAAGGCGGACCGGCCGCTCGTGATTGTCGGCGGAGGCGGTTGGTCGGCAAAGGCTGCGGATGACTTGGGCCGTTTTGCCGCCGCATGGGACCTTCCTGTGGGAGCCTCCTTCCGCTGTCAGGACTATCTGGATAACCGCAGCGCACACTACGTCGGTGATGTTGGAATCGGCATCAACCCCGCCCTTGCCGAGCGGGTGAGGGGGGCTGACCTCGTCCTTGCCCTTGGCCCGCGCCTGGGTGAGATGACCACCAGCGGCTACACCCTCATCGACGTGCCTCAGCCAAGGCAGCGTCTCGTCCACGTCCATGCCGATCCGTCAGAACTTGGCCGCGTCTACCGGCCGGCCGTTGCCGTCACAGCGTCGCCCGCGCTGACGGTGGCGGCGCTTGCCAAGACACAACCGCCAGCAACGCCGGCGTGGGCCACTTGGCTTGCCGCAGCGCGCGCCGACTACGAGGCCTGGCAGGAGCCGCAACCGACGCCGGGTGTCCTGCGCATGGAGCGGGTCATCGCCCACCTCAACGACGTTTTGCCGGACGATGCGATCCTCACCAACGGTGCCGGCAATTACTCGGCCTGGCTCCACCGCTATTACTGCTACGGTGCCTACCGCACACAGCTCGCACCGACCTCTGGCTCCATGGGTTATGGGTTGCCCGCGGCGGTGGCGGCAAAGATCGAAGCGCCCCAGCGAGAGGTGATCTGCCTTGCCGGGGACGGTTGCTTCCAGATGACCTGCCAGGAGTTTGGCACAGCGTGCGAGGTGGGCGCCAACATCATCGTCCTCATCGCCAACAATGGACGGTATGGCACCATCTTGATGCACCAAGAGCGGCACTATCCTGGCCGCCCCTCGGGCACCTCGCTGCGCAACCCCGACTTTGCCGCATGGGCCCGCGCCTATGGTGGATTTGGCGAAACTGTCGCCCGCGATGAGGACTTTCCCGCCGCGCTGACCCGCGCCAGGCAGGCAGGCGTCCCTGCCATTCTCGACCTCAAGATCGACCCGCGCGCCGTCTCACCGCGCACACGGCCCTAAAGCATTCGGCGACCCGCGAGGGGTCCCGCGACGCGTGCCGGCGATACAAGTCGGCCAACACTGGAGGAAACAATGACGACACCCCTTCGCCTTGCAGCCCTTTTGGCCGTCTTGCCACTGGTGGCAACGCCCGCGCTCGCACAGGACTTTCCGCAAAAAGACGTGCGGGTGGTGGTGCCCTGGGGCGCTGGCGGCGGCACGGACGGGATCGTGCGTAAGATCACCACGCTGGCCGAAGGTGCGCTCGGCGGCACCATGTACGTGGAAAATGTCGAAGGCGGTGCCAGTGCCACAGGCATCATGGAGGTGATGAACGCCGACGCCGACGGGCACACGGTGGGCGCGCTCACCTATGACAGCGTCGTCACCGTGCCGCGCCAGGGTCTCCTGGCAAGCTATGCGCTCGACAAGCTCGACCCCATTGCCCGCATCACCAGCGAGCCTGATGCCATCATGGTGGGGAAAGACGCCCCTTACCAAGACTTCAAGGCCCTTCTTGAGGCGGCCAAGGCAAACCCTGGTGAGGTGCGCGTCGGCATTCAAAACATTGGCTCGCGCACGCACCTTGCGATGCTTCAGCTGGAAGAGATGACCGGCAGCGACTTTGACCTCATCGCCTATCCGGGCGGTGCTGCACCCCAAAAGGAAGCGCTCCTCTCCGGCGAGGTGGACGTTGTGGTCACCAGCCTTGGCGATTTCGCGCCCCTCATCCAGTCAGGCGATGCCAAGGGGATTGTGGAGTTTTCCACCAGCCGCAACCCCACCTACAGCGACGTGCCGACCACGGCCGAAGAGGGGGTGGACCTCCAGGTGGGCAGCTTCATCCTTCTTGCCGTGCCTGCGGGAACGCCTGATGCGGCGCGCGATGCGCTGATTGCCGCCTACCAGAGCGCCTATGACAGCGATGAGTTTCAGACCTGGGTCGCCGATGTGGGTGTCACGCCCAGCTGGATTGCCGGCGAGGAGGCGCGCACCTGGATGAACGCCACCCAGGCCGAACTCTTCAAGGTGATGGACGAGGTCGAGAAGAGCCAGTGATTCCAAACGGCTGCGGCGTTCGGCGCCGCAGCCACCGCGCCCCCGGACCATTCCTATGACGTTTGCCGCGCGCCTTCTTGTGCCGGCCGCACTCTTGGTCTTCGCCGCGTTCTACCTGCGCGAGGCCGGCAACATCCGCGTCCTTTTCGACACGGGTCCGGTGGGGCCTGCGGACTTTCCAAAGCTCCTCGTGATTGCGTTGGTTGTTGCTGTCGGTTTCGTGGTGGTGGGTGAGTGGCGGGGGAGGCGCGCGCCTGTGGAGCCGATCACGCCCGGCGACCTTGGCGTGGTTGGCCTCGTCCTCGTGATCGCGGCTGCCTACGTGGCCCTGTTTGCGCGCATCGGCTTTCCCCTGTCCACATTCGCCCTGTCGCTCGCACTCCTTGTGACGTTTGCCAGAGGGGCCATCGGCATTGCCTCAGCGCTTCTTTATGCGCTGGCCATCACAGGGGCCGTCTACGTTCTGTTCGGCTTTGTCTTTGATGTGCGGCTGCCCCCCACACCGTTTCTTGACGGCGTGTTCACGCCGCAGACCCCGTCATGACCTATTTCGGCGACATCCTGTCCGGTGCGACGGCCCTCTTCCAGCCATCCGTCCTTGGCTTCATGGTGCTCGGCTTTTTGATCGGCACGTTTTTCGGCGCCGTGCCCGGCTTGACGGCGGTGCTTGCCATCGCGCTCCTCCTGCCGTTCACCTACAGCCTTGATGCCACCTCAGCGCTCGTCATGTGCGCGTCCATCTTCATGTCGGGCATGTACGCGGGGTCCATCACCGCGACGACGGTCAACATCCCGGGCGCGCCCTCTTCGGTGATGACGGCCATTGAGGGCAACACGCTGATGCAGCGCGGCGAAGGGGCCAGTGCACTCGGCCATGCTGCCCTTGCTTCCATGATCGGCGGTGCCATCGGTGCACTGCTTCTCCTGGCATTTATGCCCATCACCGCGCATCTGGCCCTCTTCATCAAGACGCCGGGCAAGTTCTCGCTGATCGTTTTTGCGCTCGTGGTCATCGTGGTTGCGCAGCGGGGCAATGTGGCAAAGGCCGCGGTGGCGGCCGTCTTGGGCATGATGATTGCGACGGTGGGGGTCGATGTCATGCAGCCTTTGCCGCGCTTCACCTTCGGTACGGAGACGCTGGTGGAGGGGATCGATCTGATGCCTCTCATCATCGGCACCTTCGCCATCAGCGAAATCATGGTTCAGGCGCAAAAAGGTCGGCAGGCGGCAGCGCGGGTGGAGATCGCGGATGCCGCACGGCACCTGAAACGCAGCGCGTTCTTGCCCCGCTGGCATGAGATCCGCGAGATCGGCCTTTTCACCTACATCAAGAGCGCTTTGATCGGCTACGGCGTCGGCGTGCTGCCGGGGGCGGGCGGGTCCATGGCTGCGTTCGTGTCCTACGCGGAGGCCATGCGACGCTCCAAACGGCGCGACAAGTTCGGCAAGGGAAGCCGGGAGGGAATTGCATCGGCCGAGTGCGCCAACAACGCCATGTGCGGCGGCGCTTTCGTGCCGATGCTGATGTTCGGCATTCCTGGCGACCCCACCACCGCCGTGGTGCTGGGCGTTCTCGTCATCAACGGGCTTCAGCCGGGTCCGCAGCTTCTCACCAATCAGGCCGAACTCATCGGACCGATGATTGCTGCGCTGTTTTTCAGTGCCCTCGTCTTGATCCCGCTGGCGCTGTTTCTGTTCGGCCCGCTGTTCATCCGCATCGTGTCCATCAGCAAGCCGCCCCTTTACACCGCCATTGCCGTGGTTGCCCTCATCGGGGCGTTCGTTGCCACCTACTCCACCTTTCAGATGGCTTTGGCGCTGGTGTTCGGGGTCATTGCCTATGCCCTTCGTCTTGCAGGCTATCCGACGGTGACATTGCTTCTGGGATTCATCCTCGGCCCGGGGTTGGAGGAGTACTTCCGCCGCTCCCTCAGCCTGTCCCGCGGAGACCCGACGGTGTTCCTCACCAGTGCGGACAGTGCAGTCTTCCTGGTGCTAACGGTTGTCTTTGTCTTCGTGCTGGTGCGCTCATCCAAAGCGGTGAAGGCTTAAAGGTCCGTTCAGGCGGTCGGCGTGCGGTTCCCGTCAAAAGTCCAACTGTGCGCCGTCCTTCACCTCCTTCAGGACGAAGAATGTCCGGGCCTGGCGCACTTCCGGCAGAGCGATCAGCACATCGCCATGCAGGCGGTTGAAGTCGGCAATGTCGCGCACCCTGATCTTGAGCACATAGTCGAACTCGCCGGCGACGAGGTGGCAGTCCAGGACCATCGGGATGTCGATGACGGCTGCCTCGAAGTTCGCAAAGCTTTCCGGTGTTGAGCGGTCAAGGACCACACCCACGAGCGCGACGGCCCCAAGGCCAACCCGTTCCGGCGCCACGATCGCCCGCACGGACTTGATGTAGCCGTCGTCGAACAGGCGCTGGGTGCGTCTGTGGCAGGTGGCGGCGCTGACGTTCACTCGGCTGGCAAGCTCGGCGTTGGTGAGCCGTCCATTCTCCTGCAGGTGACGCAGGAGGCGCCTGTCGATGCGGTCGAGCTCAATCATGAAAGATCCTTCCAGATTTCTCTTCGATCATACGATAAAAATCTCAGACTGGCTCGCATTCTGCAGATCCATCCCGTTTTGAGCAGGTAGTTTGCAAGCACCTATCACCTGTCATCGGTTACCATGGCGCGGTTTGGAACATAGAAGCGGCCCGTGCTTGAAGCGTTTGAACGCTATCCCCTGACCTTCGGTCCCACCCACATCGAGCCGCTGCCGCGTCTGTCCGCTGCACTCGGCGGCAAGGTGGAGATCTACGCCAAGCGCGAAGACTGCAATTCGGGCCTTGCGTGCGGCGGCAACAAGTTGCGCAAGCTGGAGTACATTGTGCCCGACGCCATTGCCTCAGGGGCCGACACGTTGGTGTCCATCGGCGGTGTTCAGTCCAACCACACGCGCATGGTCGCCGCCACGGCCGCGAAGATCGGCATGAAGTGCCGCCTGGTGCAGGAGGCATGGGTGCCGCACGATGATGCCGTCTACGACCGTGTGGGCAACATTCTCATGACCCGGCTGATGGGCGCGGACAGCCGCCTTGTGGATGACGGCTTCGACATCGGCATCCGCCAGAGCTGGGAAGATGCCATGGAAGACGTGCGTCGCCATGGCGGCATCCCTTACGGCATTCCTGCCGGCGCCTCGGTCCATAAGTATGGCTGCCTCGGCTATGTGGGGTTTGCCGAAGAGGTGCGCGCGCAGGAAGCCGAGCTTGGCTTCCAGTTCGACTACATCATCGTCTGTGTGGTCACAGGGTCGACCCAAGGGGGCATGGTGGTCGGCTTCAAGAAGGACGGGCGCGCTGACAGGGTGATTGGCATTGACGCGTCAGGCACCGTCGACCAAACCCGCGCACAGGTGAAGGACATTGCCCGCAAGACCTGTGCCCTCATCGACTGCGGTTACACCGTTGAGGATGCCGACATCCACATCAATCCCGACTACGCCTACCCTGCCTATGGCGTGCCGAGCGCACAGACCAACGAAGCCATCCGCCTTGCGGCAAGGACTGAAGCGATGATCACCGACCCGGTCTATGAGGGAAAGTCCATGCAAGGGATGATCGACCTGATCGGGAAGGGTTTTTTCCCGCCCGGGTCGAAAATCCTCTACGCGCATTTGGGCGGTCAGCCCGCCATCAACGGTTATAGCTACACTTACCGCAACGGCTGAGCCGGCCCGCCGGTGTGCGCGCTGGCCTGTGCGGCCAGCGTGCATCGGTGATCGCCCGGCGTCCTTCTTCGGGCGCAAGACGCACCGCGTGTAGGCGACGGCGGGTGACCTCCAAACGCCAGGGGGCGCTACTCGAAGCGGCGCCAGGCCTTCATGAAGCCCTCGGAAACATCTTTCCAGGCGCCTTCCATGTCGCTGCGCGCCCGCTCCCAGCTGTCGGTGGTGTGTTTCAGGCTTTCCGCGAGCTTTGCCTGTGCATCAGCGCGATGGCGCGAGGCCTCGGCAACGCCTTCGGCATAACGGCGCTCCAGGTCACCGCTGGCAGTCTTCATCTGGGCCTCCATCTTCGCGATGTCGGCGTTCCATTCATCAATTTGCGCCTTCAGCGCCTCGACGAACTCGTCTCTGTTCATAGGGTGCCTCTCTCCTCCCGCTGTGGCCGCTCCTGGCCTGATCCGCCGTCAGCGTAATGCAGGAGCGGGGCAAACGCGAATGCCTCCGCCCGCCCTCGTCCATCGGCAGCGCCCCTTTCGAGCGGGGCTTGTCCAAGCGGCGCGGTCCCGTCTCAACCACGCAGTCCCGCGATGGTGGCGAGGACGAGCTGCAGGACACCAGGCCCAAAACACAGATGACGGGCGGGCCGGCCTGAAGTTTCTCAACAAGGTCCGCGTGTTTTGTGGGACATTGGGCTTGAGCGACCCAAACGCCCCGCAGCAAGGCAGCCCATGGCTTCATCTCGCACTCTCCTGGCGGTTTCACTTGTGCTCATCGCCGCCATCGGATTGTGGGGCGTCATCGATCCTGAGGGGATCGTCCGTGTCGCCTCCAGCGTCGTGAACCAATACTTTGTCAGCCGCGGTTGGTTCGTGATGCTGTCGGTGACGGGGATGCTGGTGCTGTGCATCGTGCTGGCGATCTCACCCTATGGGCGGATCCGACTGGGGGCGGATGACGACCGGCCGGAGTTCTCCACACCATCCTGGATCGCCATGCTGTTTGCCGCGGGTATGGGCGTTGGCCTCCTGTTCTGGGCCGTTGCCGAACCGCTCACCCACTACCAGTTCGC
Source organism: Pseudomonadota bacterium (assembly GCA_039182345.1). GTDB lineage: Bacteria > Pseudomonadota > Alphaproteobacteria > Rhizobiales > Amorphaceae > Acuticoccus. The sequence continues at coordinate 2,914 of JBCDCF010000011.1, read as the reverse complement.
CAAGGAACTGATGCCGGAGCCAGTGGCCGCCTACCAGGCACTCCTTGCCACCAACTTTCATTGGGGGATCCACGCCTGGGCCATCTACGGGGCGACGGCGCTCGCCATTGCATACTTCACCTTCCGGCGTGGGACGCCCATGCTGGTGAGCGCGCCTTTGCGCAACCTCTTCCCTGAGGAGACATGGGCGCGGGCCGTCGGCTGGCTGTGCGACCTGATGGCCATTGTCGCCATCGCGATCGGGGTGGGGGGCTCCATCGCCATGGGCGTCTTCCAGGTGGCCGACGGTGTGGACGTGATGCTGGGCGGCACACAGGCGGCACCATGGTTGGTGGCGGCCGTCTTCGCGGTGATGGTTGCTGCGTATCTGCCGCCGTTGCTGGTCGACCTTGGCAGCGGCATGTCGCGTCTCTCCAACCTTGCGATGATGATTGCGATTGCGTTGGTGATCTACATCGTTGTCCTCGGACCGACCGAGTATCTGCTCAACGCCATTGTCAGCAGCTTCGGCGACTATGTGACGGTCGCCATCCCGCGCGGTCTCCAGACCCTCAACTTCTTTGACGATGCCATCACCACATGGTTCAGGGACTGGACGCTCACCTACATGGTCTGGTGGATCGCGTGGGGGCCGTTTGTGGGGGTGTTTGTCGCCAGGATCTCCAAAGGGCGCACCATCAGAGAGTTCGTGTTCGGCGTGTTGATTGGCCCGACCCTCTTCTCCATCGTATGGTTTGGTGCCTTCGGCGGGATCGGCTTGTTTGATGCTTTGAGAGGCAACGGAGAGTTGCTTGCCTTGACGGCAACCAACATCGAGCGTTTGACATTCGCGTTGCTTGAGAGGTTGCCTCTCACGGTCCTGACAACAGTGGCGACACTGGTTGCGGCGTTCTTGTTCATTGTGACAAGCGTTGTGAGTGCTGCGTTTGTGTTGGGCACTTTCTCAACCGGTGGCGACCCGAATCCGAGCCCGCGCATCCGGCTCATCTGGGGCATTCTCCTCGGAATTGTGGGCGCGGCAATGGTGCTGTCCGGTTCGGTCGATGCGGTCAAGAAGTTGATTGCCATTGGCGCGCTGCCCTTCGTGTTCGTCAGTGTGCTGCTGTGCGTCTGCCTCCTTCGGGCGCTGCGTCAGGAAACCGTGGGAGGCGTCGATGCTGGTCGGTGAACTGGTCGACACTGTCCTTAACGTCGTCACGTTTGCGTTCGTCGGCGCGATGATTTGGCTTTACGTTCGCCGCTCCCCCAACGACCGTTAAACTGGACAATGTGGCAGGCCGTTGGCTTGCCATGAGGTCTGGCTTACGCCGCCGACTTTTGTGCGGCGACGAGGAAGTCCACCAGGCGGCGGGTCAGGTTCTTTTGGGCACCTGAATCCGGCCACACGGCGTAGATCCCAAGCTCAGGCGGATGCCAGTCCGGCAGGGCAAGGACCAACTCACCGCTGTCGAGTTCGTCTTGCACTTCGCTGAGCGGCAGCCGTTGCACACCGAGCCCTGCCAGGACCGCAGCTTTGGCGGCGGCAACGCTGTCCACTTCAAGACGCACTTGATCGGGCTCAAAGCTGATGTGCTCGCCATCCTTTTGCAGCGTGACCAGTGTTGGAATCATGGCCAAGGAAATGAAGTCACAGGCTTTGAGATCATCAAGGTCGGTGAGGGGGCCGCGCGCGGCCAAATACTCTGGCGTTGCCACCATAGCCCTGTGGAAGGTGCCGATCCTGCGGCCCTTGAGGCTGCTGTCCGTCAAGACACCGAGGCGAATGGCCAAGTCAAAGCCGTCCCGCACAAGATCTATGGATCTATCTGTGCTGCTGAGGGACAGGGTGACCATCGGATATTGCTTGGCAAACGCCCAGACGGCCTGATGGATGGGGGTGTCGATGCCAAAACTCGGCATCGTGATCCGCAACGATCCGACAGGCTGATCGGCTTCATCGGTCAGAAGGTCCAGCGCCTCTTGGGCCGAGGCAACCATCCTTTGTGCGGCGGGCAAGACCTTCTGTCCTTCCGCTGTCAAGGACAGGGATCGCGTCGACCGGAAGAAGAGCGACGCGCCCACCTTGGCTTCCAGTTTGGAGACATGATGGCTGACCACCGATGTTGAGAGTTTCAGGCGGCGCGCTGCGGCACTGAAGCTGCCGGCCTCTGCCACCGCAGCGAAGGCTGCCAATCCTCGAAAGTCTTCGGGCATTGTCTCAATTTATCGAACAGTGATCGCGATACTCCATAGGTAATCGAAATGATCGGTTGCGTCTATGTCTGCCGGGTGACAGCAGGATGCCGGCGATGACACGGACCGTTCCGAACGTTCAAACCGCCCTCCGCCGGCTCGCGCCAGCAACCACCCGCCGCGCGTCGCAAGGCCTCGAGCCCATCGCATCGACGGACCTCGCGCGGCCTGACCCGCCCGTTTCCCACAGGAAGAGACCCATGACGTCATCTCCCGACGCCCGCACCCTCTCACGCCGCACACTTTTGAAAGGCGCAACACTGAGTGTGGGGGCCCTCGCGCTGCTGCGCGGCGCCTTCGTGCCCACCGCAGCCCGCGCGCAAGGTAACTCGCTGCCAGCCGGCACGTTGCACAGCTTTTCAATCGGGGGCGTCAAGTTTCACACCTATGTCTCTCCCGCACAGGCGGTGAATGTCACGTCGCACATCGTGGAGTTTGACGATCAGATCTTGTTGGTGGATGCCACGATGCTTCCGCCCACGGCCAAAGCTGTAAGCGAAATCATCGCGTCTCTGGGCAAACCTGTTGGCATGGCCGTCCTCAGCCACGAGCATCCGGACCACTGGGGCGGTGCGTCCGCCATGGATGGGGTGACCTTCTCGACGTTGCCTGGCGTGCGCGATGGCATGCGAGCCGAAGCGACGGGGGGCGACTGGCCGGAGCCGACCAATGTGCTCAACGG
>JBCDCF010000010.1:0-17699 GCA_039182345.1 Pseudomonadota bacterium | reverse complement strand
TTACCACGGCACACAGCAGATCAACCAAGGCCAGATGGATCGCTGGTCCATCGTCACCACGCTGAACTACCTGCCCCACGACGTTGAGGTGGAGATTGTCCTGTCCAAAGCGCCGCAATATGCGGACGAGGAAGGCCGTGCGACGCTGTCCAACATGGTGCGTGTGGCGGACATGACGCGCAACGCCTTCATCAACGGGGACCTCTCCACTGTGATGAGCCCGCGCACGGTCATCACCTGGGCGGAGAACTCGGAAATCTTTGGCGACGAGGCGTTCGCCTTCGAGGTGACGTTCCTCAACAAGTGCGATGAGACCGAGCGGGCGATCGTGGCCGAGTTCTACCAGCGCTGCTTCGGCAAGGACCTGTCGGCCGCAGCGCCCAACGTGGTCATGCAATAGTTTATGGCAGGGCCGGGCGACAACGCGCGCAAGGGAAAGCCCGTCGATCCGCGGCACGACACGTTCCGCACAGCCGTGGCGAGCACCATGCGCGCCATTGCCGCAAAGCCCGACCTTGAGGTCACGTTTTCGCCCGACAAGCCCCACCTTGCAGGCGAGAAGGCGCGTTTACCGGAACCGCCGCGCCGGCTGAATGCAAAGGACGTTGCCATCACGCGGGGCATTGGCGACTCCATGGCGCTGAAGCTTGCCTCTCACGATCAGGCGCTGCACCAGAAATATGCGCCTATGGGGTCCGAAGCCCGCGCGGTGTTCGACGCAGTGGAATCGGCCCGCTGCGATGCCCTTGGTGCCCAATCCATGGAAGGGGTCGCCAGCAACCTCTCGGCAATGCTTGAGGATCGCTACTTCCGCGGCAACTACCACGAAATCACCGACAAGGCCGATGCGCCTTTGCCCGATGCTTTGTCGCTGATGGTGCGTGAGGCGCTGACGGGCGCTGCGCCCCCGGACAGTGCGCGCCACCTTGTGGACCTGTGGCGTCCCTGGCTTGAGGAGCGTTGCGGTGCGGACCTGCAAGACCTTGCCGGCCAGATGGGCGACCAGAAGGCGTTCGCCACCGCCGTGCGCGACATCTTGGCCGCCCTTGAGATGGCCGAAGAGCTTGGCGAAGAGGCAGGCGACGACCAGACGGGCGAGGACGGCGAGGAATCCGTCGACACGCCCGACGAGGCTTCCGGCGAGAGCGGTCAGGACGAAGCTGAGGACAACGCCGCCGCCCAGGACAGCGACCAGTCCGGCGAAGAGCAGTCCGGCGAGGACGTTGAAGATTCAGACGTCACCGCAGAGGATGCGCGTGACGATGAGCTGGGTGACGCCGAACAGGCCATGGACGGCGTGCGCATCAACGACGGTGACACCAAAGCGCCCCCGGGGCCCCAATACAAGGTCTACACCCGCGCCTTCGACGAGACCATTGCGGCCGAAGAGCTGTGCGATACGGCTGAGCTTGACCGTTTGCGTGGGTTTCTGGACAGGCAACTCACCCACCTGCAAGGGGCGGTTGCAAGGCTTGCCAACCGCCTGCAGCGCCGTCTCCTGGCCCAACAGAACCGCGCCTGGGAGTTTGACCAGGAAGAGGGCGTTCTTGATACCGCGCGCCTATCTCGCGTGGTCATCGACCCGATGCAGCCTCTTGCCTTCAAGATGGAGCGGGAGAGCGATTTTCGCGACACCGTGGTGACGCTGCTGATGGACAATTCAGGCTCCATGCGCGGCAGGCCCATCACCGTTGCGGCCACTTGCGCCGACATCTTGGCCCGCACGCTTGAGCGCTGCCATGTGAAGGTGGAGATCCTCGGCTTCACCACCAAGGCGTGGAAGGGCGGCATGGCGCGGGACCATTGGCTGTCCCACGGCAAACCGCCCTCGCCCGGGCGGCTGAACGATCTGCGGCACATCATCTATAAGGCCGCCGATGCGCCCTGGCGCAGGGCAAGGCGCAACCTTGGCCTGATGATGCGCGAAGGCCTTTTGAAGGAGAACATCGACGGCGAGGCGCTTTTGTGGGCGCACGAAAGGCTGATGGCGCGGCACGAGCAGCGGCGCATCTTGATGGTGATCTCCGACGGCGCGCCTGTGGACGATTCCACCCTGTCGGTGAACGCCGGCAACTACCTTGAAAAGCACCTTTGGACCGTCATCAACGAGATCGAAGAGCACTCGCCCGTAGAGCTGATTGCCATTGGCATCGGCCATGACGTGACGCGCCACTACCGCCGTGCCGTCACCATTGTGGACGCCGAGGAACTGGCCGGCGCGATGGTCGACCAGCTGGCTGACTTGTTCGATGACCAAGGGGTGGACATGGGGCAAGGTCGGCGTGGGCAAGGCCGGCGCGGGCGAGGGCGCGCGCGTGGGCCAGGGCACGGGCGCCGCAGGGCCGCGTGAGCCGCACCGTCCTCGCGTCCCTCGGGTTGGGACTGGCGTTGGCATGGGTGGGGAGCGTACCCCCCGCGACAGCCTCGCCCGAACCCATTCACGTTCGCACCCGCACCATCGAGCGGTTTGACGCCGGCGGCGATCGTTTCGGCAGGCTCGAGTTTCGCGGCGGGCTGGTCCTCACCGGACCGCGAGGTTTCGGCGCCATTTCGGGCCTTCTGACAGACGGCGAGCGCTTCCTTGCCGTCAGTGACACGGGCGATTGGCTGAAAGGCCGCATGCGCCTTGAAGGCGGCCGGCTGAAAGGGCTTGAGGACCTTGTCTCGGCCCGCAGGCTGGACCGCCTCGGCCGGCCCATCACCAACAAGCGGCAAGGGGATGCTGAGGGACTGACGGCCGTTGCAGGCGCCATCCTCGTCATGGTGGAGAGTTTGCGCATCCTCCTCGCATACCCCGCCGACGGCCTTGATGTGGACTTTGCCGCCACGCCCCGTGAGGTGGCGATCCCCCCGGCCATGGCCACTGCCAGCCGCAGGCAAGGGGTGGAGGGGCTGGCGACGCTGCCTTCGGGCCAAGTGGTGGCCTTCGTTGAGGGGCGCATCAACACAGGCGACCAGATCCCCGCCTGGCGGCTTGGGGGCGACACGTTCACCGTGGTGCGCAACGGCCCGTGGTCCATCACCGGCGCCGACACCCTGCCCGGCGGCGATGTGGTGATTGTGGAGCGGCGCTATGAAGGAGGGCTCGACGTTGGGGTGCGTGTGCGCCGCCTCGGCGCCGATGCCCTTGCAAGGGGTGCCGGCCCATTCGACGGGCCAGTCCTCCTGGAGGCGGGGTTTTCGGCCGAGATCGACAATATGGAGGCCATCGCCACCGACATTGTGGATGGTGAAATCATCCTGACCCTGATGTCGGACGACAACCGCTCCTTCTGGCAGCGCACGCTGATGCTGCGCTTTGCCGTTGCCGATCCCCTGCCGCGCCGCAAGCCGCTTCCCAAGGGGTGATCGCCTGTCCGGGAGACTGACAGCGCCGGCCTAGCCAACTGTGCGAGCTTCAGTCTCGCAGTGGGTGGTGGGGCGTTGGCTATGGCACGGGCATCGGTGGACAGGGTCATGGCGCGGGCGCGACAATTGACCCGCCGTGGCGACAATGCTGCTGCCGCCGCTGTGCTGCGCCAGGGGCTTGATCGCTACCCGTCCAACATCCGCCTCAAGCGCCGCCTGGACGGTCTCATGGCTGGCGCCAGCGGCGGCGCCCAGGCCGAGCTTTCCCTTTTGGCCGCCCTTTACAGCAAAGGCCGCCATGGTGAAGCGTTCGCCATGGCGGCGGACCTCCAAGCCAGGCATGACGGTGTCGCCGAAGTCCATGCCATCAAAGGGGCCACCGCCATGGCTCTGGGGCGGCTTGGCGAGGCGGAAAGCGCCTTTGCCCGCGCCGTTGCGGTGCGCCCGCGCGATGCGTCGCTGCTGGCAAGCCTTGGCGCCGTCCTGATCGCGCTTGGCCGGTTTCAGGATGCGGCGGATCGGTTGACGGACGCCGTCACCATCGCGCCGGACCATGCCGACGCCCACAACAATCTCGGCAATGCGCTGAAAGGGCTCGGCCGGCTGGGTGACGCCATCGCGCACTTTGAAAAAGCCCTGACCCTTGCTCCCCGCAAGGCACAGACTCACAACAATCTCGGCGTGGCGTTGACGGAGATGGGTGACAAGGACGGTGCCGCCGCCGCCCTTCGCAAAGCGGTGGCGCTGCGCCCCGGCTACGCCCAGGCCTACCGCAACCTTGCCGCGGTGGCAGACTTTACCGCCGGCGCGCCTGAGGTGGCTGCGATGACGGCGCTGTTGTCCGACCCCGAGGTGGGCGATGCCGCCCGCACCCACCTTCACTTCGCCCTCTTCACAGCCTTCGATGGATGTGGCGAGAGGGCTAAGGCGTTCGCCCACCTTGAGGCCGGCAATCGACTGCGCAAAGCCGCGCTCGCCTACACCATCGACGCCGACAGGGCCCTGTTTCGCGACATCACGTCAGCGTTTGCCTCAACACCCCTCCCCAAGGTTCGCCTGGTAGCGGTCGGCGGAGTGGCGCCGATCCTCGTGGTCGGCATGCCGCGCTCCGGAACGTCGTTGGTGGAGGCCATTCTTGCCAGCCATGAGGATGTGACGGCAGGCGGCGAAAGGGATGATCTGCGCCGCGCTGTCGCCCCGCTTCTAGCCGCCCATCGCAAGGGCGGCATCACCGAAGGGATGATTGTGGAGGCAAGGCGTCAGTATCTTGATGCGCTGACAGCGGTGAGTGGCGGCAAGCCGTTCGTCACCGACAAGATGCCACAGAACTTCCGCTGGATCGGCGCGGTTCGAGCCATGGTGCCAGAGGCGCGGATCGTCCACATCACACGGGCAGCGCCCGCCGTGTGCTTTTCACTCTACAAGCACTATTTCGCCGTGCGCGGTCACGGGTACGCCTATGATCAGGCGGACGTCGCCGCATACTATCGCCTCTACAGAGACCTTATGGAAACCTGGCGCCGCCTCAATTCTGACGGGGTCGCCGATATCGCTTACGAGGCGTTGACCCAGTCTCCTGAGGCTGGCATCCGCAGGCTCCTCGACGCGTGCGGACTGACATTTTCCGCCCGCTGCCTCGACCACACCCGCCATGTGGGCGCGGTCCAGACTGTCAGCGCGCTACAGGTGCGCAAGGGGATTTATACTGGAAGTTCAGAGGCTTGGCGGCAGTACGAGCCATGGCTGACGCCAATGCTTCAAGGTCTCGGCGATCAAGCAGCCGCCGCCGACCCGCCTAAGCTTGGTTGAGCCGGTAGGCAAGGCGCGCGGTGATCAGCCTGTAAGGCATCAGCGCGATGGCAGCGACCATCAGCTTCACCGTGAAGTCGGCAAGGGCCCAGGACACCCAGCGCGGCGCTTCGGTCCCCACAATCACGCCGAAGAGGGGAATTGCCTCGGTCGCAAATCCATCCACCCGGAACGGGATGAGGGCGGAAAAGGCGAGTGTGAAGAACAACGCCGTGTCGAGCGCCGAGCCCGCAAGGGAGGATGCCAAAGGCGCGCGCCACCAGCTCCCCTGCCGCAAACGGTTGAAGAGGCTGACGTCCAAGAGCTGCGCTGTGAGGAAGGCCGTGCCCGAAGCAATGGCAATGCGCGGATCGGCAAGGATCGCCGACATCACCACCGCCAGTGCAAAGCCCACGTACGCGACACGGCGCGCCAGGCGCGGCCCGAATGTGCGGTTCACCACGTCCGTCACCAAAAAGGCGAGCGGATAGGTGAAGGCGCCGTAGGTGAGGATGTGCGACAGGTCGAGCCCGCCGACCACAGCGCCGACGGGGATCTGAACCAGATAGTTCGAGGCCACAACCACCGCAGCCATCGCGGCCACGGCCACAAAAAGGGCGCGGCTGTCGGTCTTGCTCATGGCGGGTGGCCCGTGGGTGGTTTTGGGTTACGCGGCAGGGCTCGCCGAAGCGCTTTGGGCAGCCACCACTTCGCGCTTCAGGCGTTGCATGCGCTCAGACAGCGAGGCGTCGTCGGCAGAGGCCAAGAACTGGTCCAGCCCGCCTTTGTGCTCCACCGTGCGCAGGGCGCTGGCGCTGATGCGCATTTTCACCTTGCGGCCTTCCAGCGCATCGGAGATCAGCGTTACATCCACAAGGTTCGGCAGGAAACGCCGCTTGGTCTTGTTGTTGGCGTGGCTGACATTGTTGCCCACCATCACGCCCTTACCCGTCAGTTCGCAGCGACGTGCCATCTTGCATACCGCCGGAGCCCCGGCGTCCTCTTGATCGATTATGGTCTGTGAAAGCCCGCGTCAGTACGCTCCGCACCGGTCACAGTCAAGTGGCGGGCAGGACTGCGCATTCAGCGCCAATTCACGCTATATGTCATTTGATCTCCCCATTTCCATCCCATAAAGCGGTGGTACGGCCGCATAACACCGAAGCGACCTGAGGAGTGCCTTTGTGAAAGTCCTGAGCCTGACTGCGTTGACGCTGGGTTTGGTTGCCTTTTCGGCCGCGCCCACGGCCATTGCCTCCAGCAAGGTGACGGTGGACGCCAATTACGAGATTTCCATTGCAGGCTGGGCCATTGCCAAGGCGAGCCTGGATTTCTCCATGTCGGGCGACCGTTATGAAGCGGACCTGTTCATGCGCCCCAAAGGTGTGGCGAAAATCGTCACGGCCGTGCGCACCAGCGTGCAAGCCGAAGGCCGTGTCAAAGGCGGCAAGGTCTTGCCCACCCGCTACAATGTGAAGGCCGATGAGACGCGCCGCCCCGTCAGGGTCAACATGACGCTGCGCTCGGGCAATGTGTCGAAGCTGAACGCGCGGCCGAAGCTGAAAAAGCTGGATGGCAGGGTGCCCATCACCAACGCCCACAGGCGCAGCATTGTCGACCCGTTGTCCTCGGGCCTCCTGCCCATCCGCACCGCCAATGGGCGCGATGCGTGCGACAGGACGCTGAACATTTTCGACGGGTGGACCCGGTACGACGTTCGCCTTTACTATAAGGGGACGCGGTCGGTTTCCACCAAAGGGTATCGTGGCAAGGCCGTTGTGTGCGGCGCGCGCTGGATCCCTGTGGCGGGGCATCGCCCCCACAAGAAAGAGGTTCGCTATCTGGCCAACAACAAACGCCTTGAGATGACGGTCATTCCGCTTCCCGCGGCAGGCGTTGCCATCCCCTACAGCGTGTCCATCGGCACCCCCAACGGCGAGATCCGGATCGAGCCCAGCAAGATGAGCATCAGCGGCGCGGGTGTGTGACGGCGCGCCTCGGTTGAGGCCCGCGCGGCCTGTGTCGGCGTGATTGCCGGCGGCAGGATTTGCGTGCCCGTCGCGCTCGTTTGCTAGCGCGACCCTTCCCAAGGAACCGAACTTGACGGCCAGCCCCCTTACGAAACGAGCCGAGCGGTCGCGCACCCTGACGGCGATCCTCGGTCCCACCAACACAGGCAAGACCCACCTTGCCATCGAGCGGATGCTGGCCCACCGGTCCGGCGTCATCGGCTTGCCGTTGCGCCTTCTGGCCCGTGAGGTGTATGGCCGCATCGTCGCCCGCCTCGGGCCTGAGGTGGCGGCCCTCATCACCGGCGAAGAGAAAATCCTGCCGCCCGGTGCGCGCTACTACGTGGCCACCGTCGAGGCGATGCCGCTTGACCTTGATGTGGACTTTGTCGCCATCGACGAAGTGCAGCTTGCCGGCGACCTTGAGCGCGGCCGTGTCTTCACCGACCGGATGCTGCGCGTGCGGGGCCGGCACGAAACGCTGCTCCTGGGGGCCTCCACCGCCCGCGGCCTGTTGGAGCGGCTGAACCCCGGCATCAACGTCATCACGCGCCCGCGCATGTCGATCCTGTCCTACGCGGGCGAGAAGAAGCTGACTCGGCTTCCCCCGCGCTCGGCTGCGGTGGCGTTTTCGGCCAACGAGGTCTACGCCATCGCCGAGCTGATCCGCCGGCAAAGGGGCGGGGCTGCCATCGTGATGGGGGCGCTGTCACCGCGCACACGCAATGCACAGGTGGAGCTCTTCCAGTCAGGCGATGTGGATTTTCTGATTGCCACCGACGCCATCGGCATGGGCCTCAACCTTGATGTGGACCATGTGGCGTTCGCCTCCAACCGCAAGTTCGACGGCTATCAGTATAGGGCCCTGTCGGCGGCGGAATTGGCGCAGATCGCAGGGCGCGCAGGCCGCCACACCCGTGACGGGACGTTTGGCGTCACAGGCCGGGTGATGCCGTTCGACAACGAGCTTGTGGAGCAGCTTGAGACCCACGCCTTCCCGCCGGTGAAGGTGTTTCAGTGGCGCAATCCCGACCTTGATTTTTCGTCCGTGCCGGCGCTGCGCCGCTCGCTGGAGCAGCCGCCCCAGGAAGAGGGGTTGACCCGCGCGCCACCCGCCGACGACGTGAAGGCGCTGGAGCATGCGGTCAAATCGCCGGAGGTGATGGACAGGGCGGCCGACCCGGCGCAGGTGGCGCGTCTGTGGGACGTGTGCCAGGTGCCGGACTATCGCAAGATTGCGCCTGCAGACCACGCCGACCTTGTGCTGACCCTGTTCCAGTTCATTGCCGGCGGCGTCATCCCCGATGAGTGGATTGCGCGGCAGGTGCGCTATGCGGACAGGACCGACGGTGACATCGACACCTTGTCCAACAGGATCGCCCATGTGCGCACCTGGACCTTCGTGGCCAACAGGAATGATTGGTTGACCGACCCGCATGAGTGGCGTGAGACCACCCGTGCTGTGGAAGACCGCTTGTCGGATGCGTTGCATGAGCGTTTGATGCAGCGCTTCGTGGACCGGCGAACCAGCGTGCTGATGAAGCGCCTGAGAGAGAATGCGATGCTTGAATCGGAAGTGAACGACGCTGGCGACGTCATCGTGGAGGGGCAGCATGTGGGTGCCCTTCACGGTTTCCGGTTCCAGGCGGATGCCTCGACGGGCGACCCGCGCGACCAGAAGGCCCTGCGCTCGGCAGCGGCCAAGGCGTTGGCCAAGGAGATGGAGCGGCGGGCGGACAAGGTGTCGCAGGCCTCCGATGCTGCCTTCACCCTCGGCTCCGACCTTGCGGTGCGCTGGCAGGGCGCGGTCATTGCCAAACTGATTGCTGGGGCCGAGGTGCTCCAGCCCCAGGTGGTGCTCCTGAGCGATGAGACTTTGCCCCAGCCGGCGCGCGAGAAAGTGCAGGCGCGGCTTGGCCAATGGCTGACCACCCATGTCACAGGGCTGTTGAAGCCGCTGTTCGATCTGACGGCGGCCGATGAGATCTCGGGGCCCGCGCGCGGTCTTGCCTACCGCATTGCCGAAGGGCTCGGCAGCGTGGAACGGGCCCATGTGGCCGAAGAGGCGAAGGGGCTGGATCAGACGGCCCGCGCCGGTTTGCGGGCGCTTGGGGTGCGCTTCGGCGCCTACCACATCTTCGTGCCGACGCTGCTGAAGCCCGCGCCGAGCCAGCTTCTGGCGTTGCTGTGGGCGTTGAAAAACACCTCGCTCGATGTGCCTGGTCTGACGGAGGTGCCGCAGCTTTCTGCCTCAGGCCGCACGTCCATCCCCGTCGACCCTGAGGTGGCTGTGGAGCTTTACAGGGTCGTCGGCTTCCGCGTGTGCGGGCCGCGGGCGGTGCGCATCGACATTTTGGAGCGTCTTGCCGACCAGATCAGGCCTTTGGTTGCTTGGCGGCCGGGGCCTGACTCAGGCGATCCGCCTCCAGGCGCCGTTCCCCAAGGCGGCGGCTTCCTTGTGACGGTGACGATGACCTCGCTCCTTGGCTGTTCCGGCGAGGATTTTGCCGCGATCCTCACCTCCCTCGGCTATCGCGTGGATAGGCACGAGGCGAACGCTGCCGAACGCGCGGCCATTGCCGCCGCCCAAGAGGTCCGCGGCCGTGGCGCCAAGAAGGGTGGCCGCGACAAACCTGTTGCCGCTACCGCCAGCGCCGAAAGCGTAGCAACACCCGCCGACGAGAGCGCCACGCCTCAAACCGACGTCCCTGTCGCTGACGGCACCCCTGATGAGGCCAGCGCATCCACTGACGCGCCGCACCCCTCTGAGGCTCCCGCCTTTGCTGACGCTGAAGCCCCCGCCGAGCCTCCAGCCCCCGCGGAAGAGACTGCAATGGCGCCCGAAGAGGCGAGCACTGCCGATACGGTCGCAACTGTGCCTGCCGACCCTGAGGTTGCCAGCACCGAAGCCTCAGAGCCGCCCGCTGCAGAAGCGGCGGCTGACACCGTGCCCGCAAACGATGAGACAGCGGATGCACCGGAAGGGCCGGGCGAGACGCCGGAGCCATCTGGAGAAGTCGCCCAAGCGCCATTGACGGATGCCGAAGACACTGCGCCGGCGGCGGAGCCAACGGAGCCAACCCCCGTCGAGGCTGAAAGCGATGCGGGGGCCGCGCCGACCGAGGCGGTGCAGGAAACGGCGGAGAGTCGGGAAGCCACGGCCGACCCTGCCGAGCCCGTCGTCATCGAAGTGTGGCGGGTGCCGCGGCATCAGCGTGGCGATCAGCGTCATCGCCGCCGCGGCCAGCGTGGCGAGGGCGAGGCCGAAGGCGGCCACAGGCGTCGCAGAGACGGTGGACGCAAGAGCGAGGGCGGTCAGCCCGCAGACAGGGCCGCAGGACCGCGCCAGGACGGCCCACGCTCCCCAGGCAAGCGCGATGATGGTCGCGAGCAGCGCGAGGGCCGCAAAGGCAAGCGCCGCAACAAGCCCCAGCGTGTGGATGCCAAAGAGCAACCGCGGCGAAATGACACGATCGATCCCAACTCGCCGTTTGCGGCCCTGGCGGCGCTGAAGCAGCAGATGGAGAAAGGGTCCGACGATCGCTGAGCAGGCGGGTGAGGGCGCACAACGCGTCGACAAGTGGCTGTGCTACGCGCGGTTCGCCAAAACCCGCACCGTTGCTCAGGCAATGGTGGAAGGGGGGAAGGTCCGCGTCAACAAGATCAAGGTCAAGCAGCCAAGCCGCCTTGTGCGCACCGATGATGTTTTGACCATCCGCCTGCCGCGCACGGTGCGCGTTGTGCGCATCCTTGCCATGGCCGACAGGCGCCTGTCGCCACCGGCCGCCGCCGCGCTTTATGAGAGTTTGGACGCCGATTGAGCCGGCCGATGGGGCGCCAACTCGAACGTGTTACATCCCCGTAGTGTCCACGACTTGCCCAACGGCGTGCCGCACCGTACATCCGCGCGTGAGGTGAAGGGGGTTTGCGTGACCTATATCGTCGGCGAAGAGTGCATCAAGTGTAAGTTCACGGACTGCGTGGAAGTGTGTCCGGTGGACTGTTTTTATGAGGGCGAGAACATGCTCGTCATTCACCCCGATGAGTGCATCGATTGCGGGGTGTGTGAGCCCGAGTGCCCTGTGGATGCCATCAAACCCGACACCGAGCCCGGTCTTGAGAAATGGCTCGAACTGAACGCCACCTACGCCTCGGAATGGCCCAACATTACCGCCAAAAAGGATCCACTTCCTGAGGCGGAAAAGTTCGAGGGCGTTCCGAACAAAATGGAAAACCATTTTTCGCCTGCACCCGGCGAAGGGGATTGAGGCGTCGCCGCGCTGGGCGGCTGCGGTTAAAGACGGCGAAATCCCTCACGTTTTTGAGGGTTTGGACTGATGGTCTGAGGACGGCAGGAAACGGCCGAGACTCGGGCGCGATTTGTTGCGGCTAGCTTAAATCTCGGCTTTTGCAGGTTGCGTCCCTTCTATTTCACGCCCGAATGTGTTACATATAGGAGACAATGTTCGGGTTGATCGTGTTTCTCACGCGCAGTCCAAGTGGGGCCTCCTCAGGTCTCGGAGTGCCGCGTAACCACACCCAATGCATGGAAGAGAAAGACTGTCTCGTGACCGCCGACTTGCCCCCAACAGCCGGCGAATAACCTGATCTTGGACAATTCAAGAAATCGCGTCGCACATGACGTGCGGCCCTTTAGGAGTGATCAGAGCCTATGGCCACGGTGAAGAAAAGCGCCAAGTCCACGTTCAAGCCGAACGAGCACGTCGTTTATCCCGCGCACGGCGTAGGCAAGGTCGAAGCGATTGAAACCACCGAATTCGGTGGCCATGAGCTTGAGCTCATCGTCGTCACCTTCGCCAAGGATAAGATGACGCTTCGCGTGCCCGTCGGCAAAGCGAAGACCGTTGGCATGCGCAAGCTCGCCGACGAAGCGACCATGGACAAGGCCCTGCACACCGTTACAGGCCGTGCGCGTGTCAAGCGCACCATGTGGAGCCGCCGCGCCCAGGAATACGAAGCGAAGATCAACTCAGGCGATCTGATTGCGATCTCCGAGGTGGTGCGCGACCTTTACAGGGCCGAAAGCCAGCCCGAGCAGTCCTACTCGGAGCGTCAGCTCTATGAAGCCGCGCTCGACAGGATGGCCCGCGAGATTGCCGCCATCAACAAGTCGGACGAGGCCACCGCCATCAAGCTGATCGAGGCACAGCTCGCCAAGAGCCCCCGCCGCGCAGCCAAGGGCGAAGAGGAAGACGAGGACGACAGCGACGGCGAAATCCAAGAGAAAGCCGCCTGAGGCGTCTTTCCGCCACAACATCGACATGGAACGCCGTCCCGAAAGGGGCGGCGTTTCGCATTATGGCCATACCTCTTGAGACAGGCGCGGCCGTCCAGAGCGCGCTCCCAAGGACGCTGCGCCCCGATCAAACGGCGCAATGACCCTTCTGCGGGTGCGATTTGTGGCTGCGCGAGTTCCCATCGGACCGAAACCGCGGTAGGCGATGTGCGACAAGTTTAACCAGCACGTTCGGACCCATGACTGACCTCATCAACGCGCAGCCCCTCGCAGCCCTCGTCATCGGCATTGTGGTTCTCATCTTCCCGCGGATTTTGAACTACGCCATCGCTGCATATCTGATTTTCGTCGGTGTCACAGGCCTTTGGCCCAACCTGATGACCCCGGCTTAACCAGCATCCCCTCTGGGCGCGGCCAGACCCCGCGCCACATTTGGTCTGAAGAGTGCGGCCCACCGCATGCTCGGCGCCTGCCGGCATGTGGCGTGATGTGAAATCCTCGGCCAGGCTCACACACCACCAAGGGAGGTCTTCCGTGGCAGATCCCGCCGTCATTCGTGAGGACGTCGTCGGCCGTGCCAATGTGGCCGACACGCCCGAGCTTGAGACCTACTACAAGGAGCTGGAATCCATGGAGGCCGGCGCGTTGTGGAACGTCGCCAACGCCATCGAGCCTTGGGAGCCCAAGCCGTCCTCCGTCCCGTTCCGCTGGCGCTATCGCGACCTGCGCGACCATGTCCTGCGCGCCCTCGACCTTGTGACGCCTGAGAAAGCCGGTCGCAGGGTCGTCTACCTTGCGAACCCTGGCCGGCGGGATGTGTCGGCCGCAGTGGGCTGGCTCTATACGGGCATTCAAGCCATGCGCGCCGGCGAGGACACATCGGCCCACAGGCATGCAGCGTCCGCGCTGCGCTTCATCATGGAAGGGCAAGGCGCCTACACGGTGGTGGACGGCCACAAGGTGATGCTGTCGGCCAACGATTTTGTCCTCACCCCCAACGGCACCTGGCACGACCATGGCGTTGCCGAAGACGGCAGCACCTGTGTCTGGCAGGACGGGCTGGACATTCCCCTCGTCAACGCGCTCGACGCCAACTTTTATGAAGTGCACCCCGATGTGCGCCAGCAGGCAAGCTTCCCGGTGGACGATTCTCCCGCCACCTATGGCGGCCCTGGCCTTCTGCCTGCGGGTGATCAGTGGAGCGCGCCCTATTCGCCCCTTTTGCGTTATGCGTGGGAGCCCACCTACGCCGCGCTGACCGACTACGCCAAGGTGAGCGAAGGCTCGCCCTATGACGGTCTGATCATGGACTTCGTCAACCCTGCCACAGGCGGGCCGGTGATGAAGACCATCGGCGCGTCCATGCAGCTCTTGCGGCCGGGCCAGCACACCCGTGCACACAGGCAGGTGGGATCGTTCGTCTACCAGGTGGCAAAGGGCGAGGGGTTCACCATCATCGATGGTGTGCGGTTCGACTGGCGCGAGAGGGACATCTTCGTCGTCCCCTCATGGTCCTGGCATGAGCATGGCAACGCCTCCGAGCGTGACGATGCGTGCCTTTTCGCCTTCCACGATCTGCCCGTCTTGCGAGCGCTCGGCCTTTACAAAGAAGAAGCCCTTGCCGGTAACAGCGGCCAGCAGACCGTGACCGAGACGGCGGCTTAGACGGGCGTGACCACCGTCACCAACCGCCTTGAGGGCCAGCGGGTCCTGATCACCGCCGGTGCGGCGGGGATCGGCCTTGCCATCGCAAGGCGGTTGACCGAGGAGGGCGCCAAGGTGGCCCTTTGCGATGTGGATGCCGCAGCGCTTCAAGCGGCGAGCACGTTGTTGCCCGATGCGTTCGTCCACCCCGCAGACGTGACCGACGAGGCAGCCGTTGCCACCTTCGTGGACAAGGCGGTGGGCGCCCTCGGCGGCATCGATGCCCTCATCAACAATGCCGGCATTGCCGGGCCGACGGGTGCTGTTGAAGCCCTGTCCATCACCGATTGGCGGCGGACGGTGGATGTGTGCCTCGTCGGGCAGTTCATCCTCGCCCACCATGTGGTGCCACATCTGAAGGCCGCCGGGGGCGGGTCGATCGTCAACATGTCGTCGGCGGCAGGCAAGCACGGCTATGCCTTCCGCACGCCCTACAGCGCCGCAAAGTTCGGCGTCATCGGGTTCACCGAAAGCCTTGCCAAAGAGCTTGGTCCCCACGCCATCCGCGTCAACGCCATCCTCCCGGGGATCGTGGAAGGGGCGCGCATGGACGGTGTGATCGAAAACCGCGCCGCTGAGCTCGGCATCAGCTTCGATGAAATGCGCGAGCGATACCTTCAGAACGTCTCTCTGCGCGCGATGGTGACGGCCGACGATGTGGCCGCCATGGTCGCCATGCTCCTCAGCGCCGACGGGCGTTTCATCACCGGCCAATCCATTGGCGTTGACGGCAACGTTGAGACACTGTGACGGGGCTGCTCCAACAGGTCCCGTCACCCCTTCGGCTCAGCCCCGCACGCCCTTGTTAGGTTCTTTTTAGGCAATGACGTCCGACGATCCTGAAATCCGCAAGCTCTCCAAGCGTGTCAGTGCGCTTGAGGACGCGTTGGCGGACATTTTGATGAAGCTGACCGCCATTGAAGAAAAGGGCGTTGCCGCTCTGCCTTCAGGCAATAGAGGCGCGCTCGCCCCATCGCAGCATCCCCTCAAGACCGAAACCATCATGGTGGGGGCCAAGTTCGTCAACGCGGCCTTCTACACCCTTGAGAAGCGAGGCGAAGACGGCTTGCCTTTCCGTTGGATGGGCCGTGCCAGCACGGCCGACATGCGGGTCAAGATCGGCCGTGACAAGGCGCTCTCGGTGGAGGTCTATGTGGCGGTCCATGTGGAGGCGGCCGTCCTTGAAAGCTTCACCGTCAGTTGCGACGGGGACCGTGCGCTTTTGACCGACACAACGCCTGCCGCCGGCAACATGGTCGTCAAACGCTTTCGCTTTGCGCCCCTGCCCAAAGCCCCGCGCCTGCCTGTGACCACGCTAGAGCTTTCCCTCGGCAAGGTGACGAAAATGAACAAAGAGGAGGACCGGCGCATCCTGGGCGTCGGCATCCACAAAATCGTCGTCAGCGAGATCGCCTAGCGTCGGCTGTTCGGCCAGGATCTGCGTGACCGGTCAGCCTTTGCACCTGAGCCCCTCAAGCGAGCATGCGCACAAGGGACTGTGTCAGGGCGCTCGACCGGTCGGCAAGGGCTGCCACCACGCTTGAGTGGTGGGTGCCGTCCACGAAGGCGAGCTCTGAAGATCCGCCGGCGCCGCGTATGGCCTCGAACATCACCACGGACTGGCGGCGAAACTCCACGCTTTCCTCAGCGCCTGCCAGAAGGTGCACGGGGCAGGTGAGCGCGGCCGCCCGCGACAAGGGCGAAAACCGGGTGACATCGTCCGCCGATAGGTGAAGTTCGCGCTGGATGAAGGCGTGGCGCAAAGGCTCAAGGTCGAACAGCCCGCTGATGGACACCGCGGCCGCAGGGGCCGTCTCAAGGTCAAGGGCCATCTGGACGGCAAGGTGGCCCCCGGCGGAGTGGCCGACAATGACGGCAACCTCCACCTCCTCCATCGCAGCACGGCAGGCGGCGGCGGTGTCGGCCACAAGGGCGTCCATGCTGACGGCCGGCATCAACCGGTAGTCAACGTTGTAGAATGTGGCGTCGGCTGCGGCGGCGGCCTCTGCGACGAAATGAAAGTCCGCGGCGGCGAATTTGCGCCAGTACCCGCCGTGGATGAAGATCAGCCCGTGGCTCGCCCGCCCCGTGCGCGTGCGCCAGAGGGACTGGAGCGGGTCGGGTCCCGTGGCGATCCTCTCGGCCCGGCCAAGCCGACCGGCAGCCTCCGACAGTGTGTGGTAGCGGCCTTCCCAAACCTCGAAATCGGGGATGATGACGGAGTTTTGGAGCTGTCCGTTCCAGAACGGCTCGGTCTCTTCATAGATCATCGGCGGAGACTGGCGTGCCCGGTCTCACCCGTCAACGCCGCCCTCCCCCGTGCCGAAGGTTGCCCGGCGACGTTGCTTGATCGATCCGCCCCGCTCGCCCATGCTGGCCGCCGTCAGAAATGGCTGGGGTCTCAATGCGGCTTGGTCTGAACCTTTTGTGTGCCACAGGGCACGTGGGCGCCCAGGATCGGGCGGTGTGTGAGCGGATCAAGGCGGTCGGCTACGATCTTGTGGAGGTCCCGGTCTTCGAGGGCGATGCGGACCACTTTCGCGCCGTCGGGGCGATGCTGGACGCGGTGGGTCTTGCCCGCACCAACTGCGCCATCGTCCCCTTGCCCGATGCCGACCCCACGAGCGCCGACGATGCTGTACGCCAGCGTGGCCTTGCGCACCTTGATTGGTTGGTGGACTGCGCATCGGCCTTGGGGTCGGAGAGCATCGGCGGCCCCTTCCACGCACCGCTCGGTCACTTCACAGGCGCCGGACCCACTGAGGAGGAACGCGCCCGTGGTATTGCCGCCCACAGGCGCATGGCGGCGCAATTGCCTGACGGCATGGTCCTGTCGCTTGAGGCGCTGAACCGGTTCGAGACGCACTTCCTCAACACCATGGACGATGCCTTCGCCTACGCTGAAGACGTCTCCCACGCAGCCTTCAAGATCATGCCCGACACGTTCCACATGAACATTGAGGAGCGTGACCCCATCGCTGCCACCGCGAAGATTGCCGCGCACACGGGCGTCTTTCATGTGTCGGAGAACGACAGGGGCATACCCGGCCGCGGGCACGTCGATTTTGTCGGCCACTTCAGGGCGCTGAAGGCCGGCGGGTGGGACGGGATTGTCGTCATCGAGGCATTCGGCAGCGCGCTGCCTGAGCTTGCGGCGGCAACGCGCGTGTGGCGGCCGCTCTTCCCGGACCTTGAGACGCTGATCACCGAAGCGCACGACACCATCCGCCAAGCCTGGGACAAAGCATGAGGGCGGCGTTGTGAGCGTCTTCCTGATGGAGGGCATCACCAAGGCGTTCCCTGGCGTCAAAGCGCTGTCGGATGTGTCCTTCGCGTGCGAGGCGGGGGAGGTGCACGCCCTCGTCG
The DNA here is from genome assembly GCA_039182345.1 of Pseudomonadota bacterium. Lineage (GTDB taxonomy): Bacteria > Pseudomonadota > Alphaproteobacteria > Rhizobiales > Amorphaceae > Acuticoccus. The sequence continues at coordinate 227 of JBCDCF010000010.1, read as the reverse complement.
GCGAGAACGGCGCCGGCAAGTCGACCCTCATGAAGATCCTATCAGGCGTCTATCTGCCTGTCGCGGGCCGCATCGTTTTGGGCGGCGAGGCGGTGCGCTTTCGCCACCCTGTGGAGGCGATCAAGGCGGGCGTCAGCGTCATCCACCAGGAGTTTTCGCTGCTTCCCGACAGGACTGTGGCGCAGAACGTTTTTCTGGGGCGCGAACCCTCCCGCAGGGGTCTTGTG
>JBCDCF010000009.1:0-17937 GCA_039182345.1 Pseudomonadota bacterium | reverse complement strand
GTATCAGCGTCCCCCCGATGCACTATCACCATTACCATCCCTCGCCCCGAAAGCCCAAATAACTGACTGACTAACTCACCGAAGACGTCACCGTCGGGCCATCGGGGTTTTCCGCAGCGAGCGGATTTGCGTGCGAGTTCGACGCCAAACGCGCCGCGGACCCCGGCGACATCATGCGCCACGCCCACATCGGCTTTCGCAGCTCTGAACGCACCGCCGAGGCGATGGCCACCATCCACGCCGCCGTTGCCGACGCCGGCGGCCGGGTGGACCGTTTCGGCATCACTCTCGACTGGTCCATGGGCTATCCCGCAGCGTTGCGGGAGGGGCGGCCACGGAGCACTGGCATTGTCCTAGGTTCGCCCGACGAGATGGCCCTTTTCACCAACGCCTCGCCGGCAGCCTGCCACTTCGGCGACTTCATGCTGGGCCTTCCTGGCGCCATGGATAATGTCCCTGCCGCGCTTCAGGCCGGCGTCACGGCCATCGGCAATCTTGGCCAGTACTTTACCTTTCGCCTGCCCTACTGGGACGATGATGTGGCCACCACCGAGGCAACGGTCGAGGCCATTGCGCTGATTGCCGCCCAGCCCGTGCCCGTCCTCGTTCACTCCAACCTTGATGACGGCTTTGCGGCTCTCTTCCGCGACATGGTGTCCAGCATCGGGATGGTGCTTGTGGAGCGCTATGTGGTGGAGGAGCTCCTCGGCGGGCACCTTGCCACCTGCTACGGCCACCACTTTTCCGAGCCGTTGACGCGCCATGCCTTCCACGCCGCCCTTGCGCGGGTGAGCGTGTCGCCGGGCTCCATGATCTACGGCAACACTGTGGCCTATCGCTCCACACCGGCCGGCAACTACGCCCATTTGGCGAGCTACCTTTTTACCGACATCATCGGTTTGACGCGCCATCCCACCGGCCACGCCATCAACCCCGTGCCGGTGACGGAGAATGAACGCATCCCCGATGTGGACGAGATCATCGATGCCCAGGTCTTTGCCGACCGCGCCATCCGTGCCGCCCCTGGCCTTGGCGCCGTTGCCGACTGGCGCGAGGCGGATGCCATCGCCGATCGCCTTGTGGAGGGGGGCGAAGCCTTCAAGGCCAACGTTCTTGCCGGCCTTGCCGACGACGGCATCGACATCACCGACGCTGCGCAGGTTCTTCTTGCCCTCAAACGCCTTGGGGCACGGGCCATAGAGGCCCGCTTCGCCGTTGCCCGCGCCGACGACCCTGCGGTGAAGGCCGGCTGGGTCACAGAGCTTGAAGAGATGGCGCAGACGTGGCGCCAGCATGTGCCTGAGGGCACCGCCGCCACCTTGTCGGGCTTGCGCGTTGCCATTGCCACCAGCGACGTTCACGAGCACGGCAAGCACTATCTGGAAACCGCGCTCGCCCCCCTTGGACTGGTGTGCCTTGACGCTGGCGTCTCCGTCGATCCCGAAGCCGTTGTGGCGGCGGCCCAGCGCGACGGAGCGCAGGCGCTGTTGATCTCCACCTATAACGGCGTCGCCCTCAGTTACGCCAAAGGCATCATGACCGCGCTTGAGGAGGCGGCGCTGGATCTACCGGTCCTCATCGGCGGGCGGATCAATCAGGTGCCCGAGGCTTCCAACACAGGCCTCCCGGTGGATGTCAGCGGGCCGTTGAGGGAGCTTGGCGTCCACGTGTGCGCGGACCTTGACGATGCGTTGGCGCCCCTTACCGCAGCGGCGGAACGCGCCCGCGCCCTTTCCCCCCAGCAAGAACTTCCGGAGACTTCGTAATGGGCAACACCTGGCCGTCGATCCCGTTCGGGGAGTGGCAGGACACCTCGCGCGCGCTGCACCTTTATTGCCAGGTGGTGGGCAAGTATCGCCTGGCCCACACGCCCTGGCTCAACCACTCCTGGCACGCGACGCTTTACGTCACCCCGAGGGGCCTGACGACGGGGCTGGTGCACGACCCTAAGACCCCCCTCAGCCTGTCCTTCGACTTTGTTGAGGACCGTCTTGTGGGCGAGGCGCTTGGCGGCGCACGGGACGGGTTTGACCTGCAGCCCATGAGCGTTGCGCAGTTTCTGGCCGAGACGAAGGACCTGATTGGGCGGCTCGGCGGCACGCCCACCATCCACCACAGCCCCAATGAAATCCCCAACCCCGTGCCCTTTGCCGCCGACACGGCGACGCGCCCCTGGCAGGGCGATGCTGTGCGCCGCTTCCACGCCGCGCTCGTCAACGTGGAGAGGGTGTTCGGTCACTTCCGCACCGGCTTTTTGGGGAAGGTCTCGCCGGTTCACCTGTTCTGGGGCTCGTTCGATCTGGCGGTGACGCGGTTTTCAGGGCGGACGGCGCCCTTGCACCCTGGCGGCATCCCTGCCCTTCCAGACCCCATCACCCACGAGGCCTACTCCCACGAGGTGGCATCGGCAGGGTTTTGGCCGGGCGGCGGCGGCGTGGAGGAGGCGATGTTTTATGCCTACGCCTATCCCGTGCCCGATGACCTTGCCACCAGCCCCATCCGCCCGGCCGAGGCCCACTTCTCGCCGGAGCTCGGCGAGTTCCTCCTGTCTTACGAGGCTGTCCGCTCCGCGCCCGATCCTGACAAGGCGTTGGAGGACTTCCTCCAATCCACTTATGAGGCCATTGCCGCGGCCGCCAAGTGGGATCGCGCATCCCTCGACGCACCGATGGGCGCACCTTTGATCCCAAGACGGGTCGGCGCGCCCCAATAAGGAACGCCTGCCACCCCTTGGCGAGGGCGACAGGCGTTTGGTTTGGGTCCGGCTCAGTTCCCCATGTCGAAGTGGGAGTAGTCGGCCTGCCTGCGGGGCACATGGCGTTGGCGCCATTGTTGCTGGGTGGCCCGTGTGCCCGCAGTCTGCGACCCCATGTGCACCTGCGCCATATAGCTCGGCTGTCCCCCATTGATGCACTGGGGATAGTAGGTGCGCGCCGCCGCCAGCGTCAGAAGGTGAAGCGCTGAGGAGAAGTATGTGGTGTTGCGGTAACGCACGATCCCCGCAGGCATCGGCTGGCCACGCACGGCACAGGCCGTGAGAGAGGCAATGGCACGGTAGCCAAGATCGTTCATCTCCATGATGAGGCGGTCATTGCCAAGGTCATAGTCGAGGGGGATGCCGCGCCCGCGCACGTTCCACGCCCTGTCGAACGGGGCGATGTACTGGGCAGGCACCTTCCCCCCCAGCATCATGTAAAGGGGGATGCGCACCGCATCGTAGGACGACTTCTTGGCGAACCCGTTGGCGGGCGCAAGAAAACGATCGCGCCGCATGGTCACCCAGTCCGGCGCCAGCTGATAGCGGCCAGCCAGAGCCGACGAGGTTAGCCTCAAGCCAGTGTTGTATGCTTCCATCCACGGGTAGCGATCGTTGACCACCTGGAACAACGGGAACGCCCCATAAATGAAGTACGACAGGTTCACCACAGGCCCATCGTTGTGGTGGCTGCGGTCAAAGCCGAAGGCGGCAGGGCGCAACAGCACGAACTCATCGTGCCGCTGCAACAATAGCCTGCCGATGTCGTCGATGATGGGTTCGGCAATGCGCAGATACTGACCGTCATTCCAGGTGATGGCCGCCTTCACCAACGCATAGGCAATCAAGATATCGCCGTCGGAGGCGTTGTTGCGGTCCGTCACCCTCGGATACTGGTTGGGCTCGTACAGCCAGGAAAACAGCCTGTCGCCACGCATCCCGAGTTCGTTCTGCGTAAACCTCAAGATCCTGTCGAACGTGGCCCTGTCGTTCGCATAAAGGGCAATGAGCATCCCATAGCCCTGGCCTTCGCTGTGGGACACTCCACGCTTCTCATGGTCGATCACACGGCCGTCGGTGGCCACAAACCTGTCGCGGAAAGCCTGCCACTCGTGCGGCAGCACGGTGGCCGCCGGCGCCGACTGAGGGAACACGCGCAGGTTGGACGCCGAAGCATCCGCCGGCGCCAATTGCACCCCCATCGCACCGAGGCCAGCGGCACAAAACGCGCCCACGAAAGATGAGCGTAAGCGCTTGTTGATCAACTTGAAAAACGGCACGGCGACCTCTCGCATGACTGGACGCGAGATCAACCCTGAAATTTACTGAAAGTTGCATGAGTTTTCCCACAAAAGTTAGAAACGAGCCATGCCGATCCCGTTGTCTAACCAACGTGCAAATTAGCGAATCATTCTAATAACCAACATAAGAAAGACTATGGCGAGCCCGCGAAAGGGTTTCGGGGACATCAGCCGGATTGGAAAAATTTTGCGTTGAGCTCGGCCTTTGACACAACCAAGGGAAATGCCTCCGCTGGACAACAATTTCTAATTGTACTACTGACCTCATGCCCGCAGTGGCTGAGGGATTATGACAACGCTCGCCTACCGACCAGACCTTGATGGTTTGCGCATGGTCGCTGTGACCTCCGTGATTGTCCATCATGCGGCGCCCAACCTTCTGCCTGGCGGCTTTGTCGGCGTTGACGTGTTCTTCGTGCTGTCGGGTTTTCTCATCACACGCTTGATCGTGGCTGAACTAAGCGCGGGAACGTTCAGCCTCCTGCGTTTTTATGAGCGGCGAGCAAGGCGCCTTCTGCCGGCCCTCTTGTTAATGCTTGTGACTACAACGCTGGTGGCATCGGTGATGCTCCTGCCGGCCGAGTTCACCCAGTTCATGCGTTCGGCCGGCGCAGCGTCGCTGTTTGTCTCCAACATCTGGTTCGCCCACACGGTGGCGGACTATTTCGGACCTGCGGCGGAGTTTCACCCGCTCCTGCACACCTGGTCGCTGGGGGTGGAGGAGCAGTTTTATTGTGTCGCCCCCCTCATCTTCCTATGGGCTGCGAAAGTGCGCCCCAACGGCCTCGTCGTCGTCGTTGCGGCCATCACCGTCGCGTCGTTGATCCTCTCCGTGAACGTTTCGGCGCGCTGGCCCGCGTTTTCCTACTATTTGCCCTTCTGCCGTGCGTTTGAGCTTGGGCTGGGGGCGCTCCTTGCCATCGCCATGGGCCACAAAACGCCGCGCGTGCCTTGGCCCGTCCGCGCCCTCATGCCGTTCGCGGCGACTTTGGGCGTGACGATGATCGCCCTGTCCGCCGTCTTCCTTGACCGAACCGTGCCGTTTCCGGGCGCAGCAGCCCTCGTCCCGACATTTGGCACGGTGCTGGTGATTGCCGCGGGCGCCTTTGCCGGGGGGCCGGTGACAAAGGTGCTGTCGTGGCGGCCTTTCGTCTTCGTCGGCCTGATCTCCTACTCCCTTTACCTGTGGCACTGGCCTGTCCTGTCGTTCGCGCGCATCCTTTATGGGCAAGCCGAGCTACCGCCGGGCGTGACGGTTGCGGCCGTGGCGTTGGCCTTCCTTGCAGCCATCGTGTCCTGGCGGTGCGTCGAGCAGCCTTGCCGGACGCGGTGGATGTCCCGCGCAGCCACCTGGCGGCTCGGGGCTGCGGCCCTTGCAGGCACAGGTTTCTTACCCCTTGCGGCCCTTGCCGTCGGCGCGATGGACGGCATGCCGGGTCGCCTGCCACAGGACATTGCCGCCTTCGTGACCCAGAAAGCGGGCGCGATCGCCCTTAACTGTCGCGGCGATGACAACGGCGCCACCCACTGCCGTCATGCAAATCACCCTGACGGCAGCCCCGTCGACGTCATCCTTTTGGGCGACTCCCACGCGGTGCGCTTTGCCCCGACGCTCATTTCCGAGGCCGCGCGCATGGGAATCCGCGTTGAACTCATCGGCAAACTCGGCTGCCAGCCACTTGTGGGCACCCGCCGCACCAATGGCGGCGAGGATGGGGCCCTGTGCGAGCGTCACAACGCCGACGTCCTTGCCGCACTCGCGAGGCGAAAGGATGCACCGACGGTCCTCATCCACGCCCAGTGGGCCCTTTATGGTGCACGGCACCACCGCGGCCTCCCCCACAAAGCGGCCGTGCCCCTTGTTCTGACCGGCGGTGCCCCCACTGCCAGCATCGACAATCAGGCTGTGGTGAGTGCGGCAGCTGCTGCGACCATTGCCGCGGTGAGGGCAACGGGGCGACGCGTGGTGCTGTTGGGCACGGTGCCCGAAATCGGCTGGGACGTGCCGCGTCACCTGGTCTCGTCGCTTCGCTGGGGCATTGCGTTGCCGCAGCCGCCCAGCCTTTCCGACTATGGGGACCTTTCGCGGGGCAAGGCCGATGCGGTCCTTGCTGCCATCGCCGACAAGGACAAAGGCGTCACCTACGTGTCCGCCGTTAACAGCTTCTGCCGGCCGGCCTGCGCCATCGCTGACGAAACCGGCGCCTTTTACATCGATAGCCACCACCTCAGCCCGCATGGGGCGCGCAAGCTCCTTGCCGACACGGGCCTTCTTGCAGGGCTTGCGGTCCCATGAGCGACCCTACCGGCGCACCAGCATCCACCAGCATCGTCATCCCGGCCTTCAACGCGCGGGAGACCATTGCCGAGGCAATCGAAAGTGCCCTGGGCCAGGGCGTTGCCCCGGACAGGGTCATTGTCGTCGACGACGGGTCCGGGGACGACACCGCCAGAACCGCCAGGCGCCTCAATGGCCGCGTCAAGGTGATCACCGTGCCGAACGGTGGGCCGGCGCGGGCGCGCAACACCGGCCTCAGCCTCGTCACCACCCACCATGTCCTGTTTCTGGATGCTGACGATGCCTACGAAGGCCCATTCGCTCTCGGCCTTGAGGCCGCCGCCAAAGCCGCTGGCGCCGACCTTGCCTTCGGCACCACCACCGAGATCACCGCCGGAGGCAAAAGGGGCGTCCCCGTGCTGGCGCCGACAGCGCAGGGACCGGCCTTCGCCGCCGCGTGGTTGAACGGCCACTCGGTCCAAACCAACGCCTACTTCTGGCGCACGGCCTTCCTACGGCGGATCGGCGGCTTCTGCCCAACCATGCGCATTCTTGAAGAGATTGAGTGCGTGGCCCGGGCCGTCCTTTCGGGCGCGCGGCTTGCCCACTCGCAACAAGGCACAGCGCTCTACCGCCACACCGACAGCCCTTCGCGTGTCTCCTTCGGAAGCTCGCGCCAGGTGATCCAATCGGCGGTGGACGGGTTCGCAGGCCTTGCCGATCATCCCTTGGCCGATGACGCCGTCCGCCGGGCCATCGGTGGGCGTTTGTATGCGCAGGCGCGAGCCGCCCATAGGCTGGGTTACCGCGATCTGGGGCGAGAGGCCGAAGCCCTTGCCCGCGCCCTCGGCTTTGTGGGTCACCAGGGCTCGCGCGGTCACAGGGTGGGCGCTTCCCTCTTGGGGCTTGAACGCAAAGAAGCCTGGCGGCGGGCCCTGGCATGAGGCGCCGCACCATCGGGAACGATCTCGCGGTCAACCTCCTCATCCCTTTGATCCCGATGGTGGTCGCGGTGATCGCGGTGCCCGTCTACATTGCGCTGATCGGGCTGGAGCGGTTCGGCATCCTGTCCTTCGTCTGGCTGTTGACGGGGCTGTTTGCCCTGTTCGATCCGGGCCTTGGCACCGCCACCAACAGGGCGGTGGCGCAGCGGGGAGACGCGCCCCCGACCGCCCTTGGCAACCTCCTTGCCGCCGCACTCTTGTCAAACCTTGTCCTGGGCATGGGTCTTGCGGCGCTGTTCTTGTGGCCCATCGGCCCCCTCGCCTTTGCCAGTCTCACCATGTCCGAGGCCGTCAGGGGCGAACTTATGGGTGCGATGCCCTCTGTCGCGCTTCTCCTGCCGGCGGTCCTGTTGGACTCTGTGTTGCGCGGTGCGGCGGAAGGGCGGCGCGCATTCATTGCCACCAACACCATTCAATGCCTGGGGCAGGTCGGCGCCACGGTGGGGGCTTTGGGGGTCGCTGCCCTCGTCAGTCCGCGTCTTGATGGGCTGATTGCCGCCATAGTGGCCGCACGCCTTGCCACCACCCTTGCGCTCTTGGGGTTGAACGCCCCGCTCCTCAGCCGTGCCCGCGCCGTCGACGTCAAAGGTCTTTTGGGCCTGTTGCGGTTCGGCGGGTGGACGGCGGCCTTCCACACACTGTCGCTGGCGCTGAGCTCCCTCGACAGGTTTGTCATTGCAAGCCTTTCGGGCTCCATCACCCTTGCGCTCTACACCATCCCCTACAGCCTCGTGCAGCGCAGCCAAGTGGTGGCCCATGCGGTGACCCGCACGCTTTTCCCCCACCTGTGCGCCTGCGAGAACACGGCCGAACGCCGCACGATGGCCGCGCGGATGATGGCGGCCACGCTGGGCGCGTTGGGCACGGTGTGCGTTCCTGCCGTGGTGATGATGGACACGGTGATGACCGCTTGGCTCGGCGCGGCCCTTGGCGCCAAGGTCGCCCCCGTTGCCACCCTCCTGACCCTTGCCTTCTGGGTCGTGGCGGGGGTGCGGACCATCCATGTCTACCTCATCGCCTCAGGCACGCCGGAACGGGCGGCGCTGCTGCGCCTGTGGCTTGCGCTGCCGTTCGCCCTCACCCTCGGCGTTCTGGTGGCAATGTTCGGCGCGACTGGGGCCGCAATCGCACTCCTTACCTGGTGGAGCGCTGAGTTCCTCGTCGGAGCCGTGTGGGCCAAACTCACCACCGCCGCAAGGCGATGCGCCCTCCCATGGCTGCCGTTGTGGCTTGCCGCCTTCGTCATGGCTGCCATGGACCCCGGCGTTTTCGGCGCTTTGTGCGGTGCGTTTGTCCTCGGCATCGGCGCGGCAGCCCTTGCCCTACGCCAATCCTCCGATCTGAGACGGTTCGCCGGCCAAGCGATGGCGAAGGGTTGGCTCGCTCTCCAGCGGCACCATGGGGCGAGGTTTCGCGGCGCCACGTCAGAGCGTCCATCACCATGAGAGGCGGGCGATGCGCTGGATGGCGTGCGCCCTCCATGCCATCGGCTCGTGTGACCGAGCGGCCGCCTCGGCTTGGCCGTACGCAGACGCTGGGGTTAGATCCAGCCCATCAACTCGCGGCGGACGAGGTTTTCGATCACCCGCATCCCGTGGTCGGTGTCGTTGAGGCAGGGGACGGCGGAAAACTGCTCACCGCCATTGTGGAGGAAGTACTCAGCGTTCTCGCCGCCGATCTCCTCAAGCGTCTCAAGGCAATCGGCTACGAAGCCTGGGGTCATCACCGCAAGCCGCTTCACGCCTGAGCGCGCCAGCTTGATGACCGTCTCGTCCGTGTAAGGCTGCAGCCATTCCGCCGACCCGAAGCGCGACTGGAAGGTGACGAGCATGCGCTCCTCAGACCAGCCCAGACGATCCCGCAAAAGCCGCGTCGTCTTGTAGCACTGACAGTGGTAGGGGTCGCCCTTCAGAAGGTAGTCCTTGGGCAGGCCGTGGTAGGAGGTGACCACAAGCTCCGGCTCGAAGTCGAGCGTGTCCAGATGCTCTTCCAGTGAGCGGGCAAGAGCATCGATATAGACGGGATCGTCACAATATTGCGGCGCCGTGCGCAGGGCAGGCTGCCAGCGCAAGGACTTTAGGGCATCGAACGCCTTGTCATTCACCGTTGCCGTGGTGGCGGCGGAATACTGCGGATAGAGCGGGACGAGGAGGATGCGCTCGCACCCTTTCGCCTGCATGGCGTCGAGGCGCTCCTTGATGGGCGGCAGGCCGTAGCGCATTGCCCAGTCCACCACGATTTGCGGGTGACCCGCCAACCGCTCGGCCAGTCTCTCGCTCTGGCCGCGGGTGATGGTCTTCAGCGGAGATTCGTTCAATTCGTGGTTCCACACCTCGTCATAGGCGCGGCCCGACTTTTGCGGCCGGGTGGACAAGATGACGAGGTTGAGGAGTGGCCACCACACCAGCTTGGGCACTTCGATCACCCGCCGGTCGGACAAGAACTCCTTCAGGTAGCGCCGCATGGAGCGGTAGTCCGTCGCCTCGGGCGTGCCGAGATTGACCAGCAGCACACCGATCTTCCCGAAGCCCACATAGTCGTGGTCGGCGGGCAGATTCCCTGGCAAACCGCTGTGCACACGATCACGGCTGACATCGTCAGCGTGGGGCGCTGCAGGCGGCGCATCTTTCTCGGCATCGAAGGCTCGGGCGTCCATGTGGTGGACATAGACAAAAGGAACGCCGAATTCGAGGGCCAACCCCGTTGGTGCGACGAATCCGTCGCTGCGCAGCCGCCTCTCAACGCACGGCGCACAAGCCTTGGCACAGGCCCGTTCTCCCAGGCGAGGGGAGAGGCAGGCGCAACCGGTCCGGCGCACAGCCCTCTTGCCCCATAGTCGACGCCGCGCAGGCGCGCCGTTTCCAAGGTCGACATCCGCGCCGGACAGCGCCTAAAGTCCCTCCAAACCAAATCACTGCACAGTCCGTTGGAGGAGCTGCCAGATGACATTTGCCCGCTCGGCCCGTCTGCCCGCGGCCGCCCTGGTCCTTGCCACCCTGATCGGCGCACCGGCCACGGCCGCCGACACCACCTTGCGGGTCTCCAATTGGCTGCCGCCCAGCCACCCCATCGTCGCCGATATCGTGGTGCCTTGGGGCAAGGCCGTGGAGGAGGCCACCGAGGGCCGCGTTGCCGTTGAGGTGATGGCCGCGCCCATCGGCAGGCCGCCTGCCCAGTACGACCTCATCCGCGACGGCGCCGCAGACGTCGGCTACGGCGTGCATGGCTACACCCCCAACCGCTTCGGCCTCACCACCATTGCCGAGTTGCCGTTCCTGTCGGACAGCTCAGAGGCCCTTTCGGTGGCCTACCAGAACATCACCGACACCTACTTTGCCGATGCCAACGAGCATGCTGGCGTCAAGCTTTTGGGCGTTTGGACCCACGGGCCGGGCGGCATCTACACCATCGACGCCCCCGTCACAGCCATTGCCGATACCGATGGCAAGAAAATGCGCGTGGGCGGCGGCCTTGCGAACATGGTGGCTCAGCGCCTTGGCATGGTTCCCATCTCAGCCCCCTCGCCCCAGGTCTACGAAATCCTCTCCAACGGTGTGGCCGACGGCATCTTGTTTCCGCCTGAGTCTGTGCCGTTCTTCAAGATCGACACGGTTTTGAAGCATGGGGTGACGGTGCCCGGCGGCCTCTACAACACCTCCTTCTTCATGATCATGAACGAAGACACCTGGAACGGCCTGTCGGAGGACGACAAGGCCGCCATCGACAAGGTGTCGGGCGTTGCCCTTGCGCGCATGGCCGGCAAGGCGTGGGACGCTGCCGACGCGGCAGGCTTTGAGAAAATGGCCGCATCCGGCCTTAAGGTGAGCGAAGCGTCCGACGCCTTCACCGCCGAGATCAAAGACGCCCTGTCGGGGGTGGATCAGGTCTTCCTGGACGCTGCAGCGGAAAAGGGCGTTGATGGCCCGGCTGCCTTGAAGGCTTTGAAGGAGGCGACGGCCTCAGGCTCGTGAGGCTGGCCGCCAGACCAAACCCCATGGTCCGGCCCACACGGCCGGCCATGGCGAGGCTCCCTTGATCCGTCGCATTGCCACCTTTGCCCTCAGCGCCACCGCCGCCGTCCTGTTGATGGCGATGATGGGGCTGACGGTGGCCGATGTCGTCGGGCGCTACCTCTTCAACAGCCCTGTGCCGGGCGCGTTCGAGGCCACGGAAATCATGCTGGCGCTCGCCATCTTCGCTGGCTTGCCTTTGGTGACAGCGCGGGGGGAGCATATCCAGGTGCGCCTTCTCCTCGACCAGTTGCCGGGCGCCGCTGTGTGGCTGCTGGAGCGCCTGGCCGACACCCTGGTGTTTTTGCTGCTGACCGGCACGGCCTGGCTGCTCTACCGCCGCGGCGAAGACCTTGCAGCGTTCGGAGACAGCACGATCCTTCTTGGCATTCCCCTTGCCCCTGTGGCGTTCGCCTTGTCCGCGCTCACGGGCCTTGCCGCGCTTGTGGCAGCGGTGCGGGCAATCCGCAGGCTGAAAGGGCTGACGTGACCCAACCGCCGTTCCATTGCTGATGGGCATTGAACCTTGGCTGCCAGGGCTGGTGGCGCTCCTTGCCCTTATTCTGCTGGGGCTTCCCATCGCTTTTGCCATGGGCCTTGTGGGGACTGTGGGGCTCGTGGTGCTGGTCGGCCCGCGGGGGGCGTTGTCCATTGCCAGCAACACGCTGTTCGACACGGGGCTGTCCTACACCCTTTCGGTGGTGCCCTTGTTCATTCTGATGGGCAATTTCGTTACCCGCGCCGGGCTGTCGGACAAGCTTTATGCCGCCTGTTACGCCTGGCTCGGGGCACGCAGGGGCGGCCTTGCCATGGCAACGGCTGTGGCGTGCGGCGGGTTTTCGGCGGTCTGTGGTTCATCCCTTGCCACTGCTGCCACCATGGGGAAGGTGGCGCTCCCCTCCATGCGCCGATACGGCACGTCCGACAGTCTTGCCGCCGGCGTCATTGCCGCAGGCGGCACCCTTGGCATCTTGATCCCGCCCTCGGTGATCCTCGTCATCTATGGGGTCACCACGGGCCAGAATATCGGCGCCCTCTTCATCGCAGGCATCATCCCTGGCGTCCTTGGGATTTTGGGATACATGGCCGCTGTCAGGGTCACGTGCGCACTCAACCCCGCAGCAGGCCCGCGCGGGCCAAGCACCACTTTGCGGGAGAAGCTTGCCGCGACCCGCGGGGTTCTGGGCGTCCTTGCCCTTTTCCTCCTGGTGATCGGCGGGATCTACGCAGGGATCTTCACCGCCACCGAGGCGGCCGGCGTCGGCGCATTCGGCGCGTTTGTGATTGCCCTTGTGAGCGGCAAACTCACCCTGCGCACCCTTGGCGAAGCCCTTGCCGAAACCGCGGCGACGACGACGATGATGTTCTCCGTCCTCGCAGGGGCTTTGGTGTTTGCCCACTTCATCAACCTTGCGGGGTTGCCGGCAGCGCTGACGGGGTTTGCTGACCGGGTGGACTGGCCGCCCTTTGCCATCCTCGCCCTTATCCTTGCCTTTTACCTGGTGCTCGGCATGGTGCTTGAGAGCCTGTCGATGGTGCTTCTCACCGTACCCATCTTCGCGCCTTTGGTGGCAGGGCTCGGCTACGATCTCATCTGGTTCGGCATCGTTGTTGTGGTGATGACGGAAATCAGCCTCATCACCCCACCCGTGGGGCTCAACGTCTTCGTTCTCAAAACCGTCCTACCGGACGTGCCATTGGGGTCCATCTTCAAAGGCGTGGTGCCGTTCATTTTGGCCGATATCGTGCGGGTGGGGCTGTTGCTGGCCATTCCAGGCCTTGCCCTGTGGCTTCCAAGCCTGATGGGTTAGCCGCGGTGGTCGCCTCAGCTGTTGCGACCCAGCCACCGGCTGTTTCTAGCGATCCACCGTGCGCAGTGCGAGGGCGCCTTCACTCTCCAGCGCCACCACGGCCCATCCCTCACCCTCGGCCAGTTGCGCCATGACGAGGGCTTGCGCGGCACGGGGATCTTCGCTGTCGCCTGAACCTGTCAGCACGTCGAGGAAGGGCGGGGCGCGCAAGGCCGTCCCTTCCGCCGTCACCTCAAGGTGGGGCGATGGTGTTGCCACGCGGATCGTCCCCCCGCGGGGCACGGCACCCAGCGCGAATGTTGACAAAAGCATGGCAAGTTTGACCGGAACACGGGGGCTGACTGGGCCTGACCACTGCCAATCAAGGCTCGCGCGCTCCCCCTCGAACATGTCCGCTGTCAGCCGCCCAGCCTCGCCAGGATCCAGCTCAGCGGCGCCTCCTGCGGCGCCATAGGCCATCCGCGCGTACTGAAGTTTGGACGAAGCCTGCTTTGCGCTCTTTCGGATTAACGCAATAGCCATGTCTGACATGGCTGAATCCTCGGCCATCAGCTCGAGCCCGTTCATGATCGCGCCCACAGGCCCCACCACGTCGTGGCAAAGCCGCGAAGCCAGGAGGCTGGCAAGGTCGAGGTCGCTCTTCATGACGGATCCATCTGATTCGCGCTGGGCGAGCCTTGCACGCCGCCCATCCAATGGAAAGAAGCTGCAACGAGGTGTCCAATGTTCAGTTATGCAGTGAGATCGCTCGTCCTTGCAGGGTGCGCCGCCGCCCTTGCATTTGTCCTCATGCCACAGGCGCAGGCCGACAGCTTCGACGGCTCGCCGGCAACCACCCCGCGGATCGGCGCCCATAGCCAGACCTATACCGAAGGCCAGCTTGTGGCGGCCGGTCACGATTTCTTCGGCCAAACCTCCGGCGGGATTGCGGGGATCATCGAAGGGCTCTTGTCAGAGCTTGGCCAGCCAAACGGCTACATTCTGGGCGAAGAGGCCTCTGGCGCCTTCGTCGGCGGGCTGAGATATGGCGAAGGGGTCCTGCACACACAGGCCATGGGCAAGCACCAAGTATATTGGCAAGGGCCGTCCATGGGCTGGGACTTCGGCGGCACAGGCACGCGGGTGATGATGCTCGTCTACGATCTGCCAGCCCCCAATGCCCTCTTCCAGCGCTATACGGGCGTTGACGGATCGGCCTATCTCATCGGCGGGGCGGGGATGACCGTCATGGCGGCCGATAGCACCTACCTTGTGCCCGTGCGCACCGGCGTTGGGGCGCGGCTTGGGTTTTCCCTTGGATACTTGAAGTTCACCCAGCGCCCCACCTGGAACCCATTTTGACCCAACCGCTCCGCCATCGCCGGCCTTCCTGATGACAGGGGCGGGGCGGTGGCGCTAAGACACGTTTGGTGCGCCCCATCCCGGGCGCGCCGCCCTTTTCGCCGACCGGGGTGAACGTCCGCGTTATGCAAATCTCCGACAGCGCCACCATTCCCGCCATCCTCGTTGCCGTGGTGGTGGGCCTTGCCCTTCTGGCGTGGATCGCCCGCGGCCTGCGCAAGGTGGAACCGCGCGGCAGCAGGACCACGTCGGCCGCCATTGCCGCCGTTCAGGCCGAGCGGGACGTTTTGCGCGCCAACCATGCTGTGGAGATCGCAGCCCTCGAAGCCAAGCTCGCCGAAGCGCAAAAGCGTGTGGAAGGGGGGCTTGATGCCTCGCTGAGGGTCAAGGAAAGCGCCCACCACCAGGAAAAGGCGGAGGCGAAGGCCAAGGCGTTGGAAACACAGGTGGCCGAGCTGACGCAAAGCCTCACCCGTGTCACCGAAGAGCGCGACCTTGCCCGCAACGATGCCGCAAGCGTTGGCCGGCTGACGGCCGAGCGTGACCGTGCCCTGCGCGACGTGGAAGGCCAGTCCGACACCATCGGCACCCTTCGCGCGGAGTTGCAGGAGAACATCAACAAACTCTCCCGCGCCACCGCCGACAGTCAGAGCCAGCTCGACACGGTGGAGGACCTGACCGCGCAAAAGGACAGGGCCGTCGCCGACGCCGCCCACCATGCCGAAGCCGCCGCAGGACTACGGCGCGACGTGCAAAGCCTTGTACAAAAACTGTCCCAGGCCAGTGGCGGCAGCGCCCGCGCCGAAGAGTTGGCGAGCGACCTTGAGGCGGCCATTGCGCGCGAACGCGCCCTCAGCACCCAACTTGAGGCAAAGACCGCCGAGCTTGAGGCGGTGCGCGCCGACAGCGGTCCCGGCGGCCCCGATGTCAGCGCCCTTACCGCCGAGATCGCCACGCACAAAGCCACCATCGCCGACCTCACCGACGCCCTGTCAAAGGCGCAATCATCGGCCGAAGCGGGCAGCGCGCCCGGCGCAGCGGTCGCCGAAGAGGTGGCCAACTTGAAGAGCGCGCTGGAGGAGGCCAACGCGCGCGAACGGGCCGCCAACGACAGCCTGTCCCGCCTGGCCTATGACCGCGATGGCCTGCGCAATCGCCTGGAGGCTGCCGAGCGCACGGAGAACGACGCCAAGACCGAGGTGGAGAAGCGCGAGGCGCTGTTGGAGCTGCGCCTTCAGAAAATCTATGAGCTTGAGGGCAAGCTGCGCGAACAACACAGCCAACTGCACGACGCGCTGGTGCGGGCGGAAGCGGCCGAAAAGGGCCAGAGCGCTCCGTCCGACCCAGGCGCCCAGCCGGAGGCTCCAAAGGCGCCGAGCGCGGTCGAGGAGGAGCTTCGCGCCAGCATCGAACGCCTACAGGCCAAGCTGGACCAGACGCGCAGCGAGAATGCGGAGCTGATCGAAGCGGTGGAGGAGGCCCGCGCCAAGGGCGGCCACGGCATCGACATTCCTGCGCTCCAAAAGGAAATCCGCACCCTCAAGGCGCAGAACGCTGACCTTGTGGCCTCAGCCCAATCCACCGCACAACTCCAAAGCACTGAGGTGGAGGACCTGAAGGCCCAACTGAAGGCCATGGCCGACCGTTTTGTCGCCCACACCAACAAGGGCGAAGACGAACCAAGCCTTGCCGACAAGATTCGCGCCTTCAAAGCCGCCCGCTCCACCACCAACGCTTAAGCGCGCAGGGCCTCGCTAAGAGCTTGACCGAGCGTTGCCGCCGGTCTCAGCTTAGGCAGAACCGCCCCGCTCTTTGAGGACGCGGGTCAAAAACCCTGCCAGATCGTCCGTCACATACTGGACGTGGGGCGCGGTCTGTCCCTCAAGCTCCCAATCCTCGCGGAAGACTTCGCGGGTGCCTTCAGGCACCACAAGGACGGTGCGCAGACCATAACGGCTCGGCACTTCCAGATTACGCGACAGGTCCTCAAACATCGCCGCCTTGGTGGGCGTGATGGCGTGCTTGGCGTAAAACTTATCGTACGGCTCGGCGTTGGGCTTTGGCACCAAGTCGGCCGCCACAATGTCGAAAATGTCCTCAAAGTGGTGGGTGATGCCAAGCCTGTCGGCCACACGTTCGGCATGGGCAACGGTGCCGTTGGTCATGATAAAGCGCCGCCCCGGCAAAGCCTCGATGGCAGCTGACAGACGCGGGTCTTCGTCCACTTTGGTGTGGTCGATGTCGTGCACGAATTCCAAAAAGCCGTCGGGATTGATGCCATGCTCGATCATCAGCCCGCGCAGCGTGGTGCCGTAGCGGCGATAGTAATCCTTCTGCATGACGTGGGCGGCCTCGCGCTCAAGGTCGAGCAGTTCGGCAATAAAATCGCCCATGCGCTGGTCCACCTCGGCGAACAAATTCGCGTGGGGTGGGTAGAGCGTGTTGTCGAGGTCGAAGATCCAGGTGTCCACATCGACAAAGGCGCTGAGATCGCGCGGATTGGCAGTGGGGGATTCGGACGGCAGCGGCGTTGGATGGGTCATGGTGCCTTTCGCCCCGCGCTGAGGCGGAGCGCGCGGCCGGTGTCGCCGTCATCGCCATGGATGGGTGCACGCATGGGCGCTCCTTCCCGCAAGGGGCCGTCTGCCTATCGCGTGCCGGCCGCCAAGGCAAGGCGGCCCGTTGCCCGACCGAAGCACCCCGCCTCCAGCATATGAGGCTGGCGCCTTCACCGGGCCCTTTGTGATGCCGCTTCAGGCCGAAGCGGGGCGCTGGCGCGCGAAAAGCCTTCGCAGTATCCTCGGCCAGACAGTCAGCGTGAAGGAGGTGCGCTTTGTCGCAGCCGTTGGTCGTGGTCGCCTCGGACGCGTTCGAGCACAACATGCTCGCCTTCTCAGGAGGGCCGGCGTCTTACATGAACGCCCTTGCCCTTGCCGGGCTCCTGCCCGTGCAACTTCCCACCATTGCCGAACCCATCGACCCTTCAGCCTTGTTGGACGTGGCGAGCGGGGTGCTGCTCACAGGGGCGCGCTCCAACGTTCACCCCACCCAATACGGCGTTGCGGAGACCGAAGAGGCCGCACCGTTCGACCATCTGCGTGACAGGACGACGCTGCCCCTCATCAGGGCCGCGGTGAAGAGGGGCATTCCGCTGTTTTGCATCTGCCGCGGCATTCAGGAGATGAACGTTGCGCTGGGCGGCACGCTCTTCATCGCCCTTCACGACGTGCCAGGCCGGGACGACCATCGCAGCACGCCCCAGGCCGACACGGATGTGTGGTTCGGACTGAAGCACAATGTGGAGGTGGACGAAGGAGGGCTGCTTGCAAAGATCCTCGGCGCGGGTCCGGTGCACGTCAATTCCGTCCACCGCCAGGCCATCGACAAGGTGGCGCCTGGCCTCAGGGTCGAAGCCCACGCCCACGACGGCACCGTGG
>JBCDCF010000008.1:0-18397 GCA_039182345.1 Pseudomonadota bacterium | reverse complement strand
TACCTACGTCATCGGCCAGATGACGGGCGTCGGCGTTGCCTTTTCGCGCTTCCTGGAGGTGGAAAACGCCACCGGCCTCTTCATCGGTGCCGGCGTCGTGTTCCTCTATGCCGTGCTTGGGGGGATGAAGGGCATCACCTACACGCAGGTGGCGCAATACTGCGTCCTCATCACCGCCTATACGATCCCGGCGGTGTTCATCTCGCTGCAACTCACCGGGAATCCCATCCCAGGTCTCGGCCTCTTCGGCACCGACCTTGCGAGCGGCGAACCCCTCCTGCAGCGCCTCAACGAGGTGGTCCAGGAACTCGGCTTCTCCTCCTACACCGCGCAGGACGGCACGCCCTCCTCGGTGATCAACATGACGCTGTTCACCTTCAGCCTCATGATCGGCACAGCGGGTCTGCCGCACGTGATCATCCGCTTCTTCACCGTGCCGAAGGTTGCGGACGCGCGCTGGTCCGCCGGTTGGGCGCTGGTCTTCATTGCGCTCCTCTACCTCACTGCCCCGGCTGTGGGTGCGATGGCGCGCCTCAACATCATGGACACCTTGTGGCCCAACGGGATCCAAGGTCAGGCCATGGAAATCGACCAAGCGCCGGATTGGATGAACACCTGGCAGCAGACCGGCTTGCTTGGTTGGGAAGACAAAAACAATGACGGGCGCATCCAATACTATAACGATGCGGCCGACTCGATGGCAGCGATTGCGGCCGAACGCGGCTGGGCCGGCAACGAGCTCACCAACTTCAACCGCGACATCCTGGTGCTCGCCAACCCGGAGATTGCGCAGCTCCCCGGCTGGGTGATCGCACTGGTGGCCGCTGGCGGTCTGGCAGCCGCGCTCTCCACAGCGGCGGGGCTCCTCCTCGCCATCTCGTCCGCCATCAGTCACGACCTCATCAAGTCGTCGATCAATCCCAACATCTCGGAGAAAGGAGAGCTCTTGGCGGCGCGCCTATCCATGGCGGTTGCCATTGGCGTTGCCACGTATCTCGGCCTCAATCCACCAGGGTTTGCGGCCCAAACGGTGGCCCTCGCCTTCGGGATCGCCGCGGCGACCATCTTCCCGGCGCTGATGATGGGCATCTTCTTCAAGCGCATCAACAACACCGGCGCAGTGGCAGGGATGTTGGCAGGTCTCTTCTTCACGGTGATCTACATCTTCCTGCACAAAGGGTGGTTTTTCTTGCCGGGCCCCAACCAGTTCCCGGCCCCCATCCAGGGCTCGCTCTTCGGCATCCAGTCCACCGCCATTGGCTCCGTCGGAGCTGTGCTGAACTTCGTGGTTGCCTTCCTGGTTGCCCGTGCCACGAAGGAAACGCCGGACCACATCAAAGAGCTGGTGGAAAGCGTGCGCGTGCCCCGCGGCGCCGGTGCGGCCTCCTCGCACTAACACTTGCAAGGGGGCATCGGCCGATGCCCCCTTGTCGACGACCCGTCCCGTCTGCCTTGTGCAGGCGGGACCCTTTTTGAAAGGCGGCCGGTGACCCACGCTGACATCCTGACCACGGTCGAGCCCTTCGCAGCGCTTGCTCCGCGGCGGCTCGATGAGATCGGCGCTGCGTTCGTCGAGCGGACCTACACGGCCGGTCAAACGATTTTCGGCACCGGAGACAAGGTTGAGGGCTTCTTCGTCATCACCAAAGGTGCTGTCGACATCACCGACGGCAGCGAGACGCTCTCCCAACTGGGGCCGCGTAACTGTTTTGGCGATCGCACGCTCCTGCGCTCCGGCATTGCCCAGGTGAGCGCTGTTGCGACCGCGCCCACATCGGTCCTGATGCTTCCCGCGGCAACCTTCATCGCGCTGGTGCGTGCCGATAATTGCCTTGGTGACTTCTTCACACGCCCGCGGCTTCAGCGCAGCGCCCCACGCGACCTGTCCGACACCCGCGTCGACACCTTGATGACCAGGGATCCTGTCACGCTCGGACCGGACACCACCGTGACGGAGGCGGCGAAGACGCTACAGGAGCGCAAGATCAGCAGCGTTCTCATCGTGGAAGGGGGGGACCTTGTGGGGATCCTCACTGTCCGCGACATCTCAAACCGCGTGGTGGCCGGCGGCCTTGACCCCAGCGTCTCGGTCAAGGATGTGATGACCGCAGCGCCCGTCACGTTGCCCCCCAACGCCATTGGCAGTGATGTCCTCCACGCAATGGTGGAGCGGGGGATCGGCCATGTTCCGATTGTCGGCGCGGGTGGGCTAAGAGGAGTCGTCAGCCAGACCGACTTGACCCGCTTCCAGGCCGAGACCACCGCCAGCCTCGTGGGATCCGTGGCAAAGGCGGGCGACGTTGCCGGCCTTGCCGACGCCACACGGCAGATCCCGCAGCTTCTCGCTAAACTGGTGGGGGCAGGGCACCGCCACGAGGTGGTGACGCGCCTTGTGACCGACATTGCCGATGCGGTGACGCGCAGGCTTTTGTCCCTTGCCGAGGACACGCTGGGCGCACCGCCCGTCCCCTATCTGTGGCTTGCTTGCGGCAGCCAGGGACGGCGCGAGCAGACAGGAACGTCTGACCAGGACAACTGCTTGTTCCTCGCCGACACTGTGGCGGCGGGCGATGACGAATACTTCGCCGCTCTCGCCCAGACTGTCAGCGATGGGCTGCACGCGTGCGGATACGTCTATTGTCCTGGCGACATGATGGCGACCAACCCACGATGGCGCCAACCTGTCAAAGTCTGGCGGCGTTACTTCAAAGGCTGGATCGACAAGCCCGACCCTATGGCGCAGATGCTGGCCTCGGTCATGTTCGACCTCAGGCCCATTGGCGGAGATCTGTCGCTCCATGAAGGACTGCAGGCGGAAACGCTGGCGGCGGCGTCGAAGAACTCCATTTTCGTGGCGCACATGGTGGCGAACTCCTTGAAGCACACGCCGCCGCTTGGGCTGTTGCGCGGCCTTGCAACGCTGCGTTCGGGCGAGCATCGCAACACGCTTGATATGAAGCTGAACGGCGTCGTTCCCGTGGTGGATCTTGGCCGTGTCTATGCCCTGCGCGGCCAGTTGACCCCTGTAAACACCCGTGCGCGCATTGAGGCGGCGCGGGCGGCAGGGGTGGTGAGCGAAACCGGCGGCCGCGACCTTCTCGATGCCTACGATCTCATTGCGCAGACCCGCCTCGAGCACCAGGCCGATCAGGTGCGGGCGGGCGCAAAGCCTGACAACTTCATGCCGCCGGCCCGCCTCAGCGAGTTTGAGCGTACACACCTTCGCAATGCATTCGTCGTGGTGCGGCAAATGCAGTCGGCCGCCACGCAAGGCCAAGGCGTGCTTTAGACATGGCTGTGTAAGATACGGCCACGACGACGACGGTCCGCCCCCGAACACAATGCAATAAGCGGGGCGGAAGGGGAGGGACGGATGCTTTACGAACTGGTTGCGACCATTGCCGCAGGCTTTCTGGGCGCTGGCGTTGCACTGATTGCACGGCGCATGGTGCGGTCGCTGCCGCGTTGGCTGGTGCCCATCGGCGCAGGCAGTGCCATGCTGATTGTCGCCATCGCGCTGGAATACTCCTGGTTCGACCGCACCAGAGCCGGCCTCCCTGACGGTGTGGAGGTGGCGATGACCCGCGACAACCGCGCCTTCTGGCGGCCGTGGACATACCTCTACGCCTTCGTGGACGGCTTCATTGCCGTGGACAAAGGCTCCACCCGCAACCACGCAAACGTTCCGCAAAACCGCATGGTGGACATCATCGTCTTTGCCCGCTGGCAGCCGCCCACACGGGTGCGCGCGGTGTTTGACTGCGATGCAGGTCGGCGGGCGGACATTGTGGAAGGCGTGACCCTTGCCGACGATGGTGCCATCAACGGCGCGCGGTGGGTGGACACCGGCCTTGATCACCCCGTGACGCGCATGGCGTGCGCGGCCACATCATGAACGGGCGGCTGCGGCTGCGCATCGCCCTGTTCTTCGCCGCGCTCGCAGGACTGTGCGTTGTCTCCGTTGTGGTGGGTGCGGTGGTTGCCGTCAGGCAGGAGGCCGTTGCGCCGGACAACCTTGTGGGCATGGTGGTCATCGCAACGTTCGGCATTGTCGTCTCCGCTGCGCTGATCGCGCTCTTGTTTGATGAAAATGTGGCCCGGCCGGTGGATGCTTTGGCGGCAGCGTTGCGGGCGCGGGCCCATGGGGCGGTGACGGCTCCGCTCGACCCCGAGGCGGCAAAGCATCTGTCGGACCTGTCGCCGGCGGCTGCTGCCGTGTGCGACCGCCTTGCCGAGCTTGACCGGAGCGTCGATGCCAGAGTGGAAGAGGCCACAACAGCGCTCGCGGCCGAGAAGGAGCAGCTTGCCGCCATCCTCTCAGAGATCCCTGTGGCGGTGATGGTGGTGGACCAGAACCATCGCATCACCCTTTATGACCGGCAGTGCGTTCACGTCCTTGGCGGAATTGCTGAAATCGGCCTTGGGCGTTCCGTCTTCCGCTTTCTCGACGAGGCGGGTTTTTGCGCCGCCGTGGCGCGGTTTGAGCGCGAGCCCGACACCGTCATTCACGCCGACCTGACGGTTGCCGATGGCACCGAGACCGTCGCCACACGCATCCGCCGTGTCGCCCACACCCACGGCTACGTTCTTGCCATGGACGTGGAGGAAAGCGTGATCGTGGAGCGTCCGCTGATCTTCGACTTCTCGCTCATCGATCGCACAAAGCGCGGACCCCAGCACGACATGCCACTGTCGGCGATCCCCTTCGTGGTGTTCGACACCGAGACCACGGGGCTTGACCCCGCCAAGGACGAGATTGTCCAAATCGGCGCCGTCAGGACCTTGAACGGGCGCATTGTGGTGGGTGAGGCGTTCGATACGCTGGTTGATCCCGGCAGGCCGATCCCGCCAGCAAGCTCAAAGGTGCACGGCATCACCGATGATATGGTGGCCGGCGCACCTGCGCCCCAAAGCGCCATTGCAGACTTTCACCGCTTTGCCCGCGCGGAAACGCTGGTGGCCCACAATGCGCCGTTTGACCTCCAGTTCCTGAGCCGTCACGCGCAAAGAGATGGCTATGAGTTCGACGCGCCCGTCCTCGACACGGTGTTGTTGTCGGCAGCCATTTTCGGCACCAACGAGACCCACACCCTCGACGCCATTGCCGAGAGGCTTGGCGTTGCCATCGAGGGGGCCGACAGGCACACGGCGATGGGTGATGCGGTCGCCACCGCGCAGGTGTTGCTGCGGATGGTGCCTATGTTGAACGCTGCCGGCGTCGTCACCTTGGGAGACGCCATTGCCGCTATGCGCCGCCACCAGCGCCTGATGCCACAGGCAAAGACGCTGTTCCGCTCCGACTGATGCCAATTGGGCCTCGACGGCACCGCCGACAACATGGCGGGCAATGTGTCGGCTACTGTTTGCGGTGGTCGGCTGCTTCCGCGTTGGCCGGGAGGCAGTTCAGCGCGACCTCGGCGAGACCGATGTCGGCCTTTGCATCGCAGTCGAACCCGTCAGCAAGGTCTGACGGCGGGTCGATGTTGAGCACCACATGGCCAGGATCATCGGCAGGTTCTGCAATGCGCATACTGTAGACGCTGCCATCGCAGTCGATGGAGCCACCGTCTTCAAAGACGGACAGGGGCACCACGAAGATCTGCCCGCCGGAGCGGTCCACATGGCACAGCGCAGCCTTGAAGGCGTCTGCACTGGGGGCTCTCACCAGACCGACCTCTGTGGCCTGGACGATCGACGGCAACAACAACGACAGGGTTGCAAGGGCAGGGAGGGCGAATCGGTGGCGCATATCAAGGCCTTTGTCACGTTTGGGTAATAAATGATCATCCAGTTGCCGCGTTTGCGCAAGAATCTGTCGTGTCGATGGACGGCGGGCGCGGGCGGTGGCTATGCCGCGGCCAGATGGCAGCGCACCTGGGCGTTCCCCACAGGGCGCAGGGCTGGCGCTTCGGTAAAGCAACGGTCTTCAGCGATGGGGCAGCGGGGCGCGAAGGCACAGCCGGGGGTGTCGGCGAAGGCATCGGCGGCCGTCGCGCCAAGCTGGGGATCGGGCAGGCCACGGCCAGGCTCCGGCGCTAGCGTGGAGGCAAGGAGGGCCTTGCTGTAGGGATGGCGCGGCGTGCGGAACAAGGTCTCTATGTCGGCCACCTCCACCGCTTCGCCCAGGTACATGACGGCGACGCGATCCGCCAGATGCTCCACCACCGCAAGGTCATGGCTGACGAACACCATAGTGAGCGCCATGTCCCGACGCAGATCCATCAAAAGGTTCAGAACCTGTGCCTGGACCGAGACGTCCAGCGCAGAGGTGGGTTCATCGCAGATGAGCACGCGCGGCTTCAGCACCAACGCGCGGGCGATGGCAACCCTCTGGCGCTGACCGCCTGACAGTTCGCCAGGGTAGGCGTCGGCAAGCCGCGGCGGCAGGCCCACCTGGTCGAGCATCTGGTTGACTGCCGCCGTGCGGTCGCCGCCAACGCCATGCAGCGCCAAAGGCTGCTCCACAAGGGCGCCGACGGTTCGCACAGGGTTCAGTGACGCATAAGGGTCCTGGAAGACGGGCTGGACGGTGCGAACAAGGGCGCGGCGGCCAATGGTGTGGATGGGTTCGCCTTCCACAAGGACGCTGCCCTGGTCGGGGGAGAGGAGGCCGAGCATCATCTTCACGGCCGTGCTCTTGCCGCAGCCAGATTCGCCGACCAGGCCAAGGGTCTCCCCCGGCGCGATCGCAAGCGAAAGATCTTTCACCGCCCGCAGGGTTCGCCGTCTGCCGAAGAGACCCCCTGAGACCGAGAACGACAAGGACACATCGCGCAGTTCAATGGCAGGGCCGGTCATGGCGCGGCACCGTCGGCCTGGACGCGGTCGGTGGGCATGGCGGTGAGGGGGGCGACGCACTCCACAACACGCCCGCCCTCAGGAATGTGTTGGGGGACGGGATGATGGGCACAGTCAGGCCGCGCCCTTGGGCAGCGGGCGCGGAAGGCACATCCGGTGATGCCGCCGATCAGCCCGGGCACGCGCCCTGGGATCGCGGCAAGGGCTGTGCCCCTTTGGGTGACGCCTGGCACGGGGATCGCATCGATCAACCCGCGTGTGTAGGGGTGGCCCGGCCGGCGGAACACGGCATCGGCCGAGCCCTCTTCCACAACGCGGCCCGCATACATCACCGCGACCCGGTCGGCGATGGCTGCCACCACACCAAGGTCATGGGTGATGAGGAGGAGCGCCAGCCCCAGATCCTTCTGCAGTTCGCCGAGGAGGGCGAGGATTTGGGCCTGGATGGTCACATCCAGCGCGGTCGTAGGCTCATCGGCAATCAGAATGCGCGGCTGTCCCATCAAGGCCATGGCAATCATGATGCGCTGGCGCTGACCGCCGGAAAACTCGTGCGGATACTGGCCGAGCCTGTCGGCAGGGCGAGGGATGCCGACCCGCTCCAACAGGGCGACGGCTCTCTCCACAGCGGCGCGGCGGGAGAGCTTTTCGGCACGGATGGCGCCTTCGGTCAGCTGCTTGCCGACCGTGAGGGTGGGGTTGAGTGCGGTGGTGGCGTCCTGGAAGATCAGCGCCATCTCGCGCCCACGCAGCTTGGCACGCTCGCGCACCTTTGCGCCGGCATAGTCGCGCCCCGCGATGGCGAGGCGGTGTGCGCTCATTCTGGCACTGCGCGGCAACAGGCCCATCACCGCAAGGGCGGTCATGGACTTGCCGCACCCCGATTCGCCGACCACCGCAAGGGTCTCGCCAGCGGCAAGCTTCAGGTCGACGCCGCGCACCGCCTCCAACAGCCCGCCTTCGGTGGGAAGGCTGACGGCAAGGTTTTCGATATCGAGCATCAGCGCGCTCATCGGGTGACGGGCCCTGTGATGTCGCGCAGACCGTCCCCCAGGAGATTGACCGCAAGGACGAGGACACACAGGAGCGAGCCGGGCAGCGCGATCAGCCACGGGTCGAACAGGATGTTTTCCCGCCCTTCGGCAATCATCAACCCCCATGAGGGCATGGGCGGGCGCACCCCGAGGCCGAGGAAGGAGAGGGCGGCCTCAAGCAGGATAGCGTTCGCCACCTCAAGGGTCGCCACCACGATGACGGCGCCGCGCAGGTTGGGAAGGATTTCGCCGAAGAGGACGCCGATGCTGCTGCGCCCCACCGCCCGCGCGCCCACCACGAACTCCCTGTTGGCAAGGGACTGTGTGGCCGCGCGCGTGACGACGGCAAAGCGGTCCCACAACAACAGCCCCAGCACGAGCACAAGGGTTTGGAGCGAGGCGCCCCCCAAAGCCACAGCGGCCAGCGCCACAAGAACGATGGGAAGGGAAAGGCGCGTGGTGATGATGAAGCTGATCACCATGTCCACCCAGCCGCCGAAATAGCCTGCAAAGAGCCCGAGCGTGATACCAATGGCCCCCGCCGCCACCACCACACCGAGACCGACACCCAGCGACACGCGGGCGCCGTAAAGGAGCCTTGCGAAGTAATCGCGGCCCAAATGGTCGGTGCCGAGAAGGTGTTCTGGCACCGACCGGTCCATCCAGAACGGCGGCAACAGACGGGCGGAAAGGTCTTGGGCGTAAGGGTCCGCACTGGTGATGAGGGGGGCGAAGATGGCGGCAAGGACAATCACCAACAACAGCCCGCCGCCGACAATGATGCCCGAATTGCGCAGAATGCGGCGGATCACGCGGGCACGGCGGGACCGTGTGGGCGCCTCCTCCATAGGGCTCTCTTCGGTGGCGCTCATGCCCGGCCCCCTCTGATACGCGGATCGAGCATGGCGTTGATGAGGTCCGACACGGTGGTGAGGACCACGTAGATGAGCGACAGGATGAGGATGATGGCCTGCACCACAGGCAAGTCACTGCGCAGGAGCGATTCCCATGCAAGACGACCCATGCCGTTGATGGCAAAGACGCTTTCAATGACGATGGAGCCCGACAGCAGGACGCCTAGCTGAACGGCGGACAGGGAGATCAAAGGCAGCACCGCATTGCGCAAAGCGTGGCGGGCGATGACAATCCACTCAGGCAGGCCCTTGGCTCGCGCGGTGCGCACATAGTCCGCCGACAACACGTCGATCATGCCTGAGCGGGTGACGCGCATCATGGCCGGCATAGCGTAGTAGCTGAGGACGACCACAGGCAGGATGAAGCCGCGCCAGGTCTGCGTGCCCGAAATGGGGACGAGGCCGTACCACACGCCGAACACCACAATCAGCATCAGACCGAGCCAGAAGGACGGGATGGCCTGCCCCAGGACCGCAAAGCCGAGCGCCAGCCGATCCACAAGGCCATTGGGGCGCATGGCGGCAAGGATGCCGAGGGGCACCGCCACCGCCAGCGCCACAAGGAAGGAAAGGGTGCCGAGCTTTAAGGTGATGGGGATCCTTGAGACGATGATCTCGGTCACAGGAAGGTTGAAGTAGATGCTGCGGCCGAAATCGCCGCTGAGGGCGCGCGTCACCCAGTCCGCATATTGGACGATGATGGGGCGGTCAAAACCGTAAGCGATGCGGATGGCTTCAGCGTCCGCCGCCGTGCCGCCTGAGCCAGCAATGGCAATGGCGGGGTCGCCTGTCATGAACATCAAGCCGAAGCTCAGCGCCGAGACGGCCAGCGCCACCATGACGGCAACAACGAGTCGGCGAAGCGCAAAGGCGACCATGGCCGGCTCCCTAGGAAAGGCTGGGGCGCCGCCCCGAGGGGACGGGGCGGCGCGTCGGTCTTACTTCCAGCTGGCGAGCCACC
Organism: Pseudomonadota bacterium; assembly: GCA_039182345.1. Taxonomy (GTDB): domain Bacteria; phylum Pseudomonadota; class Alphaproteobacteria; order Rhizobiales; family Amorphaceae; genus Acuticoccus. The sequence continues at coordinate 8,690 of JBCDCF010000008.1, read as the reverse complement.
ACCTGGCAAACTCGTCCGGGTGGGGGGTGAAGTTGAGGTCTTTGGAGAGCCCGTAGTTCACATTGAAGTTGTACATGGGCATCCAGTACGCCTCGGCCGCGATCTTCTTCACCGCCTTGGCGTAGTTCTCAAGGCGCTTGTCGCGGTCGGTGGCGGTGTCGGCCGTGGTGATCCACTCCTGGAGCTCTTTGTCCTGGATGAGGTCATCGTCGCCGCCGCCGAAGAAGTTCGACAGGATGAACACCACATCGCCAATGCCGTAACTGCCCCAGTTGGAGAAGAAGGCGGGAAGCTCCTTGGCGCGCCACTTGCCGACGCCGGCGGCATATTGCTGCTCGTTCAGCTCCACCGTGACGCCCACATCGGCAAGGTTGGCCGCAACGGCTTCGGCCACCGGACGGGGCATGGCGGCAAACACCATCTCCATCTCAAAGCCGTCGCCATAGCCGGCGTCGCTCAGCATCGCCTTGGCGGTTTCCGGATCGTAGTCGTAGGTGGCAACGTCCTGTGCGCAGCCGAACTGGGCCGGGTTGCAGGGGGTGTTCAACACCTTGGAGGCACCGCCGGCAAAGGCCTCCACAATGGCTTCGCGGTTGACGGCATGGATCAGCGCGCGGCGTACATCGGCGTTCGCCACAGGGGTGTCGCCGCCATTGGCAAGCGGGGCAAAGCCCACATAGGCAATGCGCATGATGGGGGCGCTGATGACGTCCACACGGCCTTCAAGGCGGGAGGCTTGGTCGGGGGGGATGCGCCAGATCCAGTCGAGCTGACCGGACATCAACTCCGCATACTGGGTGTTCATCTCCGGGATGGTGCGCACAACGATGTTTTTGATGGCGGGCGTGCCTTTGGGGCTTCCTTCGTAGTGATCGTCAAAGCGCTCGAACACGTAGCGGATGCCGGGCTCCTGCTCGATCAGCTTGTAGGGGCCTGTGCCGATGGGGTTGCGGGCCATCCCCTCAGAGCCGTTCTCGGCAAAGTATTCATGCGGATAGATGGGAAGGGCATCGGCCAGCATCTCAACGGCGCCGGCGAAGGGCTTGGCCATGTTAATGCGCACTTTGTAGTCGCCAAGCTTTTCGACGCTCTCGATCCAGTCCACCGAGATGCCGTAGCGGGTGCCGTATTCGGGCTTGATGACGGTGTTCAGCGTTCCCACCACATCGTCGGCCGAGAAGGCGGCGCCGTTGTGGAAGGTGACCCCTTCGCGCAGGTCAAACTCCATGGTGAGGGGGCCTGTCCTCTCCCAGGATTTTGCCAGCGCAGGGACGATCTCGCCTGTGTCGAGGTCTTTGTAGAGGAGACCGTCATAGACGTGGCGGGCGAGGATGAGACCCTGGCGGCCTGCGATCTTGTAAGTGTCGAGGGGTTCGGGCTCAGCGGCGAAGGCAACGTTCAGCGTGTCGTCGGCCTTGCCGGCATGGGCTGTGTTGACGGGCAGGACGCTGATGGCCGCCGCTGCCATGAGTGCTGCGAGCGAGGACGCACCGCGCCACAAGAACAGTCTCTTCATCATCCCTGTTTCTCCGTTGTCTCGGTCGTTTGTGTTTTGGGGGGCGCCGCGCGCGGCCCTTGGCCGGGCAGGGCGGGAGGGTTGGTGATCTCGGCCAGCGTCTCGCCCGCGTGCAGCCGTGCGATGGTGTGAGGCTCGGCTGCTTGCATGATGCGTGCCTTTTCGGCGAACTCATTCGCATCCGATGGGGCGATGACCACGACGCCGTTTTCGTCGGCAAGCACAATGTCGCCGGGGTTCACCGCGACGCCGCCGCACACGATGGGAACCTTGATCTCCCCACCGCCGCGGATTTTGGTGGTGATCGCCGAGCGTCCGCGGCACCACACTGGCGGGCCGCCGGCCATGATCGCGGTCAGATCGGTGATGAAGCCGTCAATCACGACGCCCGCGACGCCGCGCGACAGGGCAGCGGCCGACAAGACGGCGCCCCAGCAGGCGTGCTGGCGGTCGCCGCACCGGTCCACCACCAGAACATCGCCAGGGTTTGCCATCGACAAGGCGTGGATGAGGGCGGTGCCATCGTCCCCTGGCAGGCGGACGGTGAAGGCGGGGCCGAAGATGCGGGTGCCTGGCAACACGCCCTGGATGTCGGGCGTCATGAAGCCGTGGGTCAGAAAGTGACCGAGTGTTGCCGTTTCGATGTCCGAAAGATCCGCGTCCACCCGGGCTCCCGACTGTTTCTGGCCATGACACTCAGCTGTGAGGAGACCGGCAATCGCGCGAGAGGTCAAATAGGCCGACGCTATCCAACAGATAGGCGCCTTGAAAATGGCGTAGAATTTGGCGTGTTGCGCCCAACACTCATAGTCTGGATGAGGGCCCCAGACCAACTGTGGCTGACAATGAAGGAGGCGGCAGGACGGCCAGTGCGACGACTGGATCAGCTCAATTTGAACCTGTTGCGGACCTTCAGCGTCATTGCCGAAGAGCAGGGGCTGACCCGTGCGGCCCAACGCCTTGGCATCCGCCAGCCGTCGGTCACCCTCGCGCTCCAGCGGCTTGAGGAGCAGCTTGGCTGCCGTCTCATCCACCGCGACAGCCGGCGGTTTGAGCTGACGGCTGCCGGCCAGCGCGTCTTCGCCGAATGCCAGTCGCTGCTGCGGGCGGTGGGACGGATCGACGAGGCCACCCGCGATGTGGCCGATGAGATGACAGGGGAGATCCGCCTCCTCATCGTCAGCAACCTTCACTCAGCGATGGTGGACGAGGCGATCCGCCTGGTGAGCCGACGGTTCGACGCCATCACCTGGCGCATCGAGGTGAAGAACAGCTCAGACATTGTGCGCCAGCTTCAACAGGAGACGGCAAGCCTTGGCATCTGCCTCCTCATGCGCCCCGTGGTGAACCTAGATTGTAGACTGTTGTTTCGCGAAGCTTTTAGCGTCTTTTGCGGCGCCGAGCACCCCCTTTATGGGCGCAAAGAGGTGGAGATCGGCGAACTCCAACAGGAGCCTTTCGTGGGGTTCACCTGCGCCACGGAGGGCATGGGGCTTGAGCCGATGGCCGTGCTTCGGGAAGGGGCCGGCCTTGGCACACGGGTGGTTGCCACAAGCCCCAACCTTGAAGAGGTGCGCAGGCTGATTGGCGTTGGCGTTGGCATCGGCATCTTGCCGGTGACGGCGGTGCAGGGCGACATTGACCGCGGGCAGCTGTGGCCGCTCCACGTGTCGGGTCAGTCCATCGGCGCGGACGTCTTTCTCGTGACCAATCCTGAGCTTGGCCTGTCGGCACCAGAGCAGGAGTTCGTCAGTGCCATGGAGGAGCTTCTGGCACTGCAAAACAGCCCGGCCGGGTGAGGGTCAGTCTCTGTCGGCGCGGGCGATGACGGTCTGCAAGAGAACATTCAGCCCGCCGAAGAGCTGCTCGGGCCGGCAGTCTTCCTCGTTGTTGTGGGTGATGCCGTCCTTGCAAGGGGCGAACACCATGGCGGTGGGGCAGTGGGTGGCCATGAAATAGGCATCGTGGCCGGCCTGGCTCTTGATGTCGCGCCAATTGAGGCCGAGCCGCACAGCCTCCCCGCGCACGAGCTCCACAAGGTCGGCATTGAAGATATCGCCGCCCCAGTTCCACTCATCGATCACCTCGGCCGTGCAGCCTGTCCGCGCCGCCGCCTCGTGAAGGGCGCGGCGCATGCGCTCGGCCATGGTGCGCTGCGTGATCCTGTCGGGGTGGCGCACGTCGCACACAGCTTCCGCCCAGTCCGACAGGATGCCGGCGCGGTTGGGCCATGCGTCGAGCTTTGCGGCGGTGGCTTTGCCATCACCCACGGCAAAGTCCCAGCCAATGTCATCCACCGCCGTCAGCCAGCGAGCGGCGGCTGCAAGCGCGTTGTGCCTGTCCTCCATGGGGGTCGGCCCTGTGTGCGCTGTGCGGCCGTGGAAAGCCGCGCGCAGGCCGGTGCTCGGATAGCTGCCTGTCACCACACCCAGATCACGCCCTTCCGCATCGAGGATGGGACCTTGTTCGATGTGAAACTCGAAGTAGGCGTCCACGGGCACGGGGCGGCAAGGACGGGCGCCATGATAGCCGATGGCGTCAAGCGCATCCCCAAAGCGGATGCCGTCAACATCGGTCAGGGCGTGCACCCAATCCACAGTGTGGGCACCGACGAAGCAGCCTGACGCCACCATCGGCGGGGAAAAGCGCGCGCCTTCCTCATTGGTCCAGTCCACCACGGTGATGGAGCGGCGCGGACGATGGCCGATGTCATTGAGGCGTCGGCACACTTCGAGCCCTGCCAGGACACCGGCGATCCCATCAAAGCGGCCACCGTTGATCTGCGTATCGAGGTGGCTGCCCACGTAGACCGGTGGCAGATGGGGCTCGCGGCCTTCATAGGTGGCAAAGATGCTGCCCACCTCGTCCACCTCCACGCCAAGGCCGATGTCCTTACACCAGCGCACGAAGAGATCGCGCATCTCACCGTCCGCCTTCGACAAGGTGAGCCGCGACAAGCCTCCGGGACGTCCAGGCCCGATCTCCCCCGAGGCCATCATGCTCGCCCAATAGCGATCCTCGTCAGCACGCAGGTCCTTGATTTGGGTCATGGCGGCCTCGCTGGTGGTGGATGGATCGCGCCTGGCGCGTGGGATGAAGTGAACCACTGGCGCACCGGCCCGACAAATAGCGTGCACTTATAGGTGGCATAGCTCGGCGCGGCGCGGCGCAGGCTGCTCGCGGTGGTTCGGACCGATGGCGTAAGGTGGGGGCTGGCCAGCGGGCGTGGCGGGCCGTGACCTGGGGCGATAGCGATGCGTGTGGTTTGGGCGATCCTGCGGTGGTTTTGCTACGTGTGCCTTGTTGTGTCGGTGGTGGGCGTTGCGCTTCCCTTCGTGCTTCAGGGAACCGGGGTGTGTTCCACCGCGGCGTCGGGATGGTCGGCGCAATGCGACAATGCCTTGTTTGAAAGCGCGTGGATGGCCGGCGCCGTTGTGGTGATGGGCTCCATCTTCATGGGCTTTCCCATCCTGCCGGCGCTGGTGGGGGCGGTCATCCTCGCCCTTAAGGTGGTGAAGGCGGTACGGCCTCAGGCGTAGGTGACGGGAAGCTCCAGCGTGTCGCGCATGGTCTCCATGGAAATCATGGACGTGACCTCGGTGATGTCGAGGCTGGCGGTGAGGCGTTTATAGACCGCATCGTAGGCGTCGATGCTGGGCACCATCACCTTCAATAAATAATCGATCTGGCCGGCGAGACGGTGGACGGCGACAATTTCCGGAATGCGCTCCACAGCGCGCTGAAAGTCCGTCAACCACTGGGCATTGTGGGAGGCTGTGCGCACGGCCACGAAAACCGTCAGCGACAGGTTCAGCGCCTTGGGGTCCACACGGTAGGCTAGGGCATTGAGGACGCCCGCCTCCTTCAACCGCTGAACGCGCCGCCAGCAGGGCGAGGCGGTGAGCCCCACACGCTCGGCCAGTTCCGCCACGGGGAGCGAGGCATCGCGCTGCAGCTCAACGAGGATGCGCTTGTCCGCAGCGTCGAGAAATGGCTTGCCGGTTTCGTCATGCTTCATGAAATACGATTCCTCAGTTCGCCAATATGACTGGCATAAAAGGCACAACCTATCCCGGTCAATGCACTAGATTTCTCCAGTACCGGCGCGCAGCCCGCGCGAATCAGTTTTGGAGGACGTGATGGCCAACCTGAACCGCCTGTTCACTGAGCATCCCCGCACAGTCAACGAGACCTATTTTGAGCACATGGGCGTTGCCACCTCCTTCGGTGTGCGGATGCTGGGGGCAAGTCTGGCGTGTCTGGTGCATGGCATCTTCCCGTTCCTGTTCACCAAGACCGGCAGCCGCACCATCACCGAACTTTACACGGAGATGAATGAGGGTCGGGTCCGCCGTCCTGCCCCCGCAGCCGTTGCGGAATAGGTCCGCTGTCAGCATACTGATGCGCGGTACCGTCTTGCCGCGCTCGAATGGAGGCTGACGCGATCGAAGGGATTGACCGTCTCGCCGCCGAGATCCGCCGCGACCTTGAGCGGATCGGCGTGCCCCCCGTGTCCTGGACGAAACCCCCGGCCGACCCGGACACCCTCGACGTCTTGATTGTGGGGGCCGGGCAGATGGGGCTGGCGGCAAGCTTTGCCCTCAAGCGCCTCGGCATCACACGCCACCGCGTCATCGACAGTGCGCCGCGCGGCATAGAAGGCCCCTGGGTCACCTATGCGCGGATGAAAACCCTGCGCTCGCCCAACCACCTTGTGGGGCCGGCCCAGGACATCCCCTCGCTCACCTTCCGTGCCTACTATGAAGCGCTCCATGGGGTGCCGGCTTGGGAGGCGTTCGGGAAGATCCCGAACGAAATGTGGCAGGACTATCTGAGCTTTTTTCGCGACACGCTCGCCCTCCCTTTGATCAGCGATACGACCCTCACAGGCCTTGAGCCCGATGGCGACACGCTGGCGGTCACCCTTGAAGACGGTGATGGACAGCGCACTGTGCGCACGCGCCACCTGATCCTTGCCACGGGGCGGGACGGTCTTGGCGGCCCGAACATACCGGCGTGGGTCATTGCCGATGACAAAGGCTTCCAGCACAGCATGGAGGCCATCGACTTTGCCGCCCTTGCGGGCCGCCGCGTTGTGGTGGTGGGCAACAGCGCGTCTGCCTTCGACAATGCCGCAGAGGCGTTGGAGACGGGGGCGGGCGAGGTACACATGGTGATGCGCCGGCCGGCACTGCCGGTCTTCAACCGCTTCAAGCTGATGGTGCACGCGGGCTTCACCCACGGCTTCCCGACGCTCTCTGACGAGATGCGTCTTGAGATGCTGAACACCGCCTTCTCAACCGCCGTCGCCCCGCCGCACGAAAGTGTTGAGCGCATTGCCAAGGCGCCCAACTTCTACCTTCACACAGGCGCTGAGGTGGTCTCTGCCGAACGGTCCGGAGAGGCCCTTCTTCTTGACCTTGGGGCAACCCGGCTTGAGGTGGACCACGTGATCCTCGGCACAGGCTTCAAGGTGGATGTGGCGGGGCGGCCGGAATTGTCGCGCCTTGCCGATGGTGTGGTCTTATGGCGCGACAGGCCCATTGCCCCAGACCGCCTCGGTGGCTTCGGCCTTCACCCTTATCTCGGCGGCGATTTCTCGTTCACCCCGCGCGGGGACGATGCGGCGTGGGTGGAGCGGGTGCACGCCTTCAACATCGGCTCCATGGCAAGTCTCGGCCTGTTGTCGGGCGACATTCCCGGCGTTGGCGATGGGGCAATGCGCCTTGGCAGGGGCATTGCTGCCGCGCTCTTCCGCCAGGACGCGGCGTGGCACCTAAGTTGCATTGCGCACTACAACGAACACGAAATCATGGGCGATGAACTGTCAGCCGCAGAACGCCGCGCGGGAGCCCTGTCCTTGCCGCGCGCGTCCTAGGCGCCATCCTCGCCACAGAAACAAATCACAGGAGAGCCTTGTCATGATCATGAAGCACGCGGCGACCGTCGCCCTTGCCGTGCTCCTTGGCGCAGCCGTTCCAGCGACGGCCAGCGCGCAGGATGGCGAGCCCATCACCTTCGGCTTCCTCGGCCCCTTCACAGGCCAGTTCGCCGCCAACGGCCAGCGCTTTCAGGAAGCGGCCGAGCTGTTCGTGGAGCAGACCAACGAGGCTGGCGGCATCATGGGCCGGCCCCTTGTGATCGAGTTCGAGGATGATCGTGGCGACCCGCTCCAGGCGGCCAACATTGCCCAGCGCTTCGTGTCGGACGAGGACATCATCGCTGCCATCGGTAGCTTCACTTCCACGGCCTCCATGGCCGCCGGTGAGATTTTTGCCGACGCCAAAATGCCCCAGGTGAGCCCCACAGCGTCCCACCCGGACTATACCAAGATCTCAGAGTATCAGTTCAGGATGCCGAACACGCAGGACATTGTGGCGGGGCTGAACGCCGACCTCATCCTGGAAGAGCTTGGCGCCAAGACCGTCGCCATTCCCTACTTCCAGGACGACTGGGGGATCTTCGTCGGCAAAGCCACCTCCGAAGAGGTGGAAAAGCGTGGCGGTGAAGTGGTGCTCCTTGAGGCAATGTCCCCTCAGGCGCGGGACTTCCGCTCCATGATCACCAAGATCCGCGCGCTGCAGCCCGATGCCATTTTCCTTGCCTCTCACTACCAGGTGTCGTCCATCTTCCTGCAGCAATTGCGCCAGGCGGGTCTGGACATTCCCGTGGGCGGTGCGGACTCGCTCTATAACCCCGAGCTGATCAACCTTGCCGGCGATGCGACGGAAGGCTTCATCACCGCCACCTACTACTTCCCCACCGATCCCTCCAAGGCTGCCTTCACCGAAGCCTATGAGGCAAAGTACGGCCGCAAGCCCGACCAGTGGGGTGCGTTCGCCTACGACGCTGTGGCGATCACCGCCGAGGCCGTCAAATCCCTCCTCGAAGCGGACAAGGAATTGACGCGCGAAAACTTGGCCAAAGCCATCGACGATCTGCCGCCTTATGATGGCGTCAGCGGCGTCACCGACTTTGTGAACGGCACGCCGCGCAAGCCGATGACGCTTCTGAAGGTGGAAAACGGGGAGTATCAGCTCCTCAACCCCGACAGCTAAACACGTTGCGGGCCGCGTCCTGCGGCCCGCATTCTCCCACCCCAGCACCCCCGGCCTTATGCTTGTCCTCTTCCTCAGACAGATCCTGAACGGACTGGTTCTCGGGTCGGTCTATG